>JBFMBP010000115.1 GCA_040755155.1 Candidatus Omnitrophota bacterium
TAAATCAGCCGCATGGTTTTTTCCAGATTCTCCGCCGGATCGCCGCCGCAAGCCGTCTGAATCAAACCCGCGGTGAAATTCTTCTCCGCATTCATAAAAAGCCTTCCTCGAGCATCCTGCTTATCTCCTAAGAAAACATTTTTGTAAGTCATGTAAAATGTTCCCAAAAGGTTGGGTAGTAAGGGCAAACCGCCATCCCAGCCTTGAAAGGCTGGGCTATTTTCAAATGCCCCTTTAAAGGGGCAAACGATAATAGCCCGCCGTTTCAACGGCGGGGCGGCAGGGCTTTTCTTCCTGCAATCGCCGAGTGCCTTTCCTCGTTAGGGTGGTTCATCATTCATCATTTCCTTCTTCCCCCGGGGCCGTCCTTCTCGCGCGCGGGATCGTAATCGGGATTGATGGCGGGAAACTGGGCGTTGCATTTCCGCCGCCATTCCGCCAGCATGGCGTAGAGTTCCTGTGTTTTCTCCGGCATGATCTCCGCCAGGTTTTTCGTCTCGCCGATATCCTCCTTCAAATTATATAACTCCAACCGCCGCTCCTCGAAAAACTCGATCAGCCGCCAATCGCCTTTGCGAATGGCGGAATAAGGCGCCGCGCCGCCGGGATGATAATGCGGATAATGCCAATAGAGCGCTTCCCGCTTCAGCCCTCTCGTCCGCCGAAGTAAAGGCAAGAAACTTACGCCTTCCACGCTGCTATTCTCGTCCCGCGCTCCCGAAATTTCCCGGATGGCGGGATAAATATCGGCGCTGATGATTGGCTCTTCGCAGACGCTTCCTTGCTCGACCACGCCTGGCCACCTTACGATGGCGGGAACGCGTACGCCGCCTTCGTAAGCCGATCCCTTGCCCGCGCGCAGCGGCTTGTTGCTGGTGGAGCCAATGAGTCCGCCGTTGTCGCTGGTGAAAATTACGACGGTCTTATCGGCGATTTTCGCCTTTTCCAACGCCGTCATGACTTTGCCCACCGCTTCGTCCGTACATTGGATCATGGCGGCGTAGACGGAGTTCTTCTGATCGGCGTCTGGCTGAATTTTTGTTTTGTATTTTTCGATTAACTCCTTTTTTGCTTGCAAGGGAGTATGAACGGCGAAATGAGGCAAATAAAGGAAGAATGGCCGATTTTTATTTTCTTGGATGAATTTCACCGCCTCAACGCCCATGCGGTCGGTCAGATATTCGCCCTCCGGCCCGTCTGCGAGCGTAGGAATTTTATAAGGAGAAAAATACCCCGCGCGCGGTTGCCCTAGTTCCGTACCGGCGATATTGACGTCGAAACCCTGCTTATCGGGAAAGAAAGGCTCCGTTCCCAGATGCCATTTGCCGATGCTGCCGCAGACGTAGCCCAGCGGCTTGAGCATTTCGGCGATCGTCTTCTCCTGCAACGGCAATTCCTGGTTGAATTCCGGCACGCTCAGTTTGGCCCACGGACGCTTATGCCCGGCGATCCAATCTGTAAGGCGCAGCGTGGCGGGATATTTTCCCGTCAACAGACTCGCCCGCGTCGGCGAACAGACCGTACAGGCGGAATAAGCGTTGGTGAATTTCATCCCCTGCGCCGCCAGCCGGTCGATATTCGGCGTCTCGTAAAAATCGCTGCCAAAGCAATGCAGGTCGGTCCAGCCCATATCATCGATGAGAATCACAACAAAATTAAGTTTTTCCTGAGCGGACGCCGCCGCCGCGCCGGTCAGCTTAGTAAGCGCCGCAGCGCCCATCAAAGTTTTTCCCGTCCGCTTCATAAATTCTCTGCGATGGTGCAAAGCCGCTTCCATCATCATCGTATCCTTTCCTACCGTTCTCCCGCATCGATCTTAATAATTCATGTTTAGCATTTCTATCCCCTCGTTCTTTGGGATGATCTTTACCCGCAAGTCGAATGAAACGTCCACAAGCAGCGCCTAAACTTTTCTCTTGCCGAGTTTTCGAATTGCGAAACCACGAAAGGGCGCGAATTTCACGAATTTTTGGAATCGCGGATTTCAAGGATGATTTGGATTTCACGGAGAAAAACTTTTTTAAATGATGAATGATGAGCTCCCCTACTGAGGAAAGGCTCTCGGCGATTACAGAAAGAAAAGCCCTGCCGCCCCGCCGTTGAAACGGCGGATTAGTGTCGTTTGCCCCTTTAAAGGGGCATTTGAAAATAGCCCAGCCTTTCAAGGCTGGGATGTCGACTTGCCCTGCCGCCCCCGCCATGCCTATGCCGCCCGCTCCAGCGATGATTCCTAGAAATGATTGAAAAAATGATATAAAAAAAGAAATCCCATTCTTGGAGGAAACGCCCGTGAACAAAACTTGCATCCTGCTTCCCTTTTTGTTTATCGCTGCCATAAACAATTTCGCCGCCGAACCGGGAGGCGTAGAGACGATAAGCAGTTATCTCAACGTCTATCACGGCGCCGTCAACGGAGCGCGGATTCAGACTCCCGACGGCGTCGCGGTCATCTACGGCGATCCCTTGAAAACGATCGCCGAGGCGGACTATGTTCTCTTTACCCATAACCGGCGCGACCTCGTTTGGGCGGGAAGAAGCCTAGCCGCCAAAGGCGCAAAAGTCGTCGTTCCCAAAGCAGAAGCCAATATGTTTTCATATCCCGCCGCTTTCTGGAACGAATTCCCCCAAAAGCGCTTTCACGACTACGCCCAACAATCGACGAATATTTCGACGCAGCCGATCTCCGTCAGCCAAACCGCCTCCGAAGGCGGCGATCTGGTTCTTAAGGGACAAGCCTTCCGCGTCCTGGACGCGCCGGGATTTACGCGGGGCGCCGTCGCCTACTTATCGGAAATCGACGGGCGGAAAATCGCCTTCACCGGCGATTTAATCTACGGGGATGGCCGCATTTTCGATCTCTACAGCTTTCAAGACGCCATTCCCGAAGCCAAGATCGGAGGCTACCACGGCTATGCGGCGCGAATCGCCCAACTCATCGGCAGTCTGCGCAAGATCGCCGCGCAAAATCCCGAAATTCTCATCCCCGCTCGCGGCCCCGTCATCGGCGATCCCCCAGCCGCCATCGCTCGCTTGATCGATAAATTGCAGAAAGCCTACGCCAATTACCTTTCCATCTGCGCTCTGCGCTGGTATTTCGGCGACGATCATATCCTAACCTGCGCCGTCCGCGTTTTAGTCCCCTCGGCGAAAATCGACTGGATGCCGATGGCGGAAACCTTGAACGAACGCCCTCCGTCCTGGATCGTTCCCATCGATAATTCCCGCCTGATGATCGCAGCCGATCGTTCCGCTTTTCTCGTCGATTGCGGCGGCCAAAGCCAGATCGATAAGGTCAAACATATGCTCAAGGAAGGCGCCATTAAATCCTTGGATGGCGTATATATCACCCATTATCACGACGACCATACGGATCATATCAATGCGCTTGTGCAGGAATTCGGTTGTCCGGTTTATTGTTGCGCGGAATTGAAGGATATTTTAGAAAATCCCTCCGCCTACCGCCTGCCCTGCCTCACGCCCAACGCCATCCCCAATATCAAAGTTATGAAGGAAGGCGAAACCTTGTCATGGAAAGAGTTCATTTTCACTTTTTCCTTCTACCCCGGCCAGACGCTCTATCACGGCGGCCTGTTGGCGGAGAAAAACAACGGCGAAAAAATCTTCTTCATCGGCGATTCCTTCACCCCATCCGGCATCGACGATTATTGCCTGCTCAACCGCAATTTGCTCCATCCGGGAACGGGATATTTCTATTGCCTGGACGTCCTGAAAAAAATGAAGCCGGATTATCTGCTCATCAACGAGCATGTGGTTCCCACCTTCCGATACTCTCAAAACCAATTGGACCGCATGATTCGAACCCTGCAAGAACGAGTGGAGATTCTACGCGATCTCTTCCCTTGGGACGATCCCAATTTCGGAATTGACGAACAATGGGCGCGATTCTACCCCTACGGCTCGACCGTGAAAAAGGGAGAAACCCTGCGGCTCGAACTTCGGATCATGAATCATTCCCCCGATCCGCAATCCTTCATGATTCGCCTGAATCTTCCTCCCGATTGGAGCGCAGAGCCGCAAACCGCCGTTATAGACATCCCCTCCCGCCAGGAAGATAAAGCGGCATTCACCATCCCGCTTCCATCAAGCGCTCAACCGGGAACGCACGTCGTAACCGCCGACGTACTATTCGGCGAATGGGAATTGCGCGAATGGCGCGAGGCGATTATCTCCGTAGAACCGTAGATGGCGTGGAAAAGGAAGCAACGATCCTTACTTGCGTCGATTACAGGCGATAAAGCGGCTTATATTAAGAATCGAGGATTCGATAGAGAGTATTATGATAAATCATGTTACGCATGAGAATACGTTGGAGAAGTCAATTATGATCGTCGCGTCGAATCGCGAAAACGCGAAATAAAAAAGAAAAACACAAAAAAAACGGAAAAACAGTTGGAGTAAGGAATCGCGCCATGAACAGGATTTTTCCGTGATA
The DNA here is from genome assembly GCA_040755155.1 of Candidatus Omnitrophota bacterium. Taxonomy (NCBI): domain Bacteria; kingdom Pseudomonadati; phylum Candidatus Omnitrophota; species Candidatus Omnitrophota bacterium. Next base: position 4,454 of record JBFMBP010000115.1, read on the forward strand.
TCCAATAGAATCCGTGAAATCCGTGATTCGAAAATTTCGTGGAATTCGAGCCTTTTCGTGTTTTCGTGATTCAATACGCTAAGCAAAATTACTCCCTCATATTTTTATTGCGCGTAACATGAGTGAGTTACTAATCACTAATCACTCATCGCTATTTTCAGATCAATCCACCCCCCGATTGGTCAACATAATATCGCCCCGGCTGCTGAGACCATTGGTAGGGGCGTATTTGCTGCCCCTGGCGTTGGAGATGTCGTCGGTCCACGATTTGCCGTACCAAGCCTGATCGGGACCGATGCCGCCCAAGG
>JBFMBP010000116.1 GCA_040755155.1 Candidatus Omnitrophota bacterium
TCCTTGAGTTGGGTCATGTGGGGCCTCCTGATCGTTTCCAATCATGATCGACCCCTTCACAGCCTTTCTGCTGCGGGAAAATGGGTGTCCCTTATGATTTTTTATAATGGGTTTTTCTACACCGCCTGCAGATATTGCGCGACATCCCTATAACGGTCCATGAAGCGCGTGGTTTCTGAGTTGCGGGTTGTGAGGATTTTGCCGAAAAAGGGCGATTGTTTCATCAACCCTTTCTTGTTGCTTTCGGGGAAGTTTGAGAAAAGTCTTATCAAAATTTTTGTTATAAATAATGTCCATCTAGGCTTTTCTCATTAGTTTTCGTAAGTGTTCGTTGGCTTCTTCTCCCCTAAAAGGCCCGCTCATATTGATTCCCTGCTTGGCTTCTTCTCTTGCTTGAAGGATGAGCGCAATATCATCTTCCGAAAATTCTTCTTGATCTATGATAGACGCGACAAAATCTATAACTTTTTCTTGTTGATCCGGAGCAAGTTCTCGGAAATCCGTAATCACGTCTTCAGCGGTTTTCATTGGCGTATTCTCCCTATTCGGATAATCCATTTATACTTAATATTGTAAACAATTTTCATTTAGGCGCGTCTCAACCTCTGTAGGTAAGCAATCGCTTCATTGCCTTCCAATTCGGGGCTTACGTTAATTCCTTGATCGGCCTCTTCCACGGATTTGCAGATTTTGGCGGCGTCTTCCGGGGAATAGTTTTCTTCCGGGAAGTCCTCGTTATCGTTGGAAATCACATAATAGGCGACGATCTGCTTTTCCTCCAGCGAGAGTTTTTGGTACTCCGCAATGAACTCTTGCGCGGTTTTCATCGGCGTTTTCTCCATATTCAAGCGATCCATTCATACTCCATAATAGTATGAGAAACTGGGATTTTGTCAAAAAGAATAGAGCCTGGACAGGTGATTTACTCGTAAACTTGAGCATGAGTACCTACAGAGAGAAAAATGACCCACGTATAATTGTTTTCTTCTCGAAAGACAAGACGGAGATCGCCTCCTGCGGCAATGGCTCGGTTTCCTTTTTGGTCGCCGTGGAGAGCGTGGTTTCTGAGTTGAGGATCATGCGGATTTTTCTCGAACAATGTTAAGGCTTCCGTTACTCGCTTCTTTTGGTTTGGCGTTAATTTGACGAGTCTTTTGCAAAAGTCTTTGTGAAAATCAATCGTCATTGCGCGCCTTCATCGGTTAATCCTAACGACCGAATCGCTTCTTCCATCGAAGAAAATCTTACAACATTGATTCCTTTTTTGGCTTCTTCATACCGCTGGTCAAGCAAGGCTAAATCCTCTTCTGAATATTGGGTGACTTTGAAGACCTCGTCTTCGGCGGCGATCACATAATCGGCGACGATCTGCTTTTCCTCCAGCGGGAGTTTTTGGTACTCCGCAATGAACTCTTGCGCGGTTTTCATCGGCGTTTTCTCCCTTTTTGGATAATCCATTTGTACTCCATTATAGTACGAGAAAACCAGATTTTGTCAAAAGAATCCGTTTTATTCCGATCGCGAATTCTCTTGGAGAAGGCATATGCGGAGCTTCCTCCGCGCAATTTCTCATTTGAAGTTAAAAGAGCCGCAAACACGCCATTGCTATATCCCTTTTATTCGGATTTATTGACGGCTTTAGCCAATGTACTTTTTCTTACGATAGAAAACTATTGAAGGAATATGGATAATGCAATACGCTATAATAATGTAGATGGCGAGAAAATTGAATTTGATGGGGATGGGTGGCAAGGGTAAAGTTGTTTTACCCTTGACGAATGATTTCATGGGCAGAAAAAACCTTGCCCTGGCCACCCACTTTGGGATGATCCATCTCCATAGAGTATTTCATCGGGAGGAGAGAATCATGAAACGCGGGCGTCTACTTCTTTCCGCCGCCTTGATCGTGTTGGTCATGTCGGGATGCTACTCGTCTCGCAACTATGCGCGCCAAAACACATATTACGAATTGCCCGTCCCCCAAACCGAGCAGGAACCGCCAATCTACGATCCCATTGCGGCTGAGGCCCAGGCGCAGATTCTCGGCGCAACGGATCAACCGCTTCAACCTATCGATCAGGCTTCCCAAAATTATCTTAACGAAAATGCAGCGCCTCCAAATCCTCCTTACCCCGCCGCCTATTCGGAGTTCTATTACGATTACCCCTACTACGATTATTCCACAACCTATTATTACTATGCTTGGGATCCGTGGGGATATCCCTACCGCCAAGCCGCCGTTTATTATCCCGCCTATGGAACAACGATTTACTCCTGCGGCTATTGGCCTTACGATTATCTTGATTTATACGCCTACGCCTACGGCAATCCCTTTTGGGGCGTTCCCGCTTATTACGGCGGCATAGGATATTACAATTATCCTTCCCCCTATTACGACAGTTATGACTATCCTTATTATTCGGGATTTTGGGGCTGGCCTTATTGGGGTTGGCCTTATTACGATCATTATGCTTATGGTTGGCATGGCCGCCATCATTGGATCGATTGGGATAAAGACCAAAAAGACGGCGATTACCGCCGCCCCCGGCCTGCGAATCAACAACGGCTTTCGGAGCCGCGCATCGTCACCCAACCGGCGATAAGCCTCCCAAGAGATGGCGAATCCTCCAAATCCCCCCGCGACAGCCAGTATTCCGATCTTAGGGAAAAGAAAGACTCCAATACTTCCAGCCGCCAGCGGAGAAATATTATCCAGCGTTGGCAAACCCCGATTATCTCCTCCTTCTTCAATCCCTTCCCCGGCGGCGGACGGAAAGCGAACAGCCCCGGCTACACAAGGGATCAATCCATTGGCAAAGTCATCCGCACTACGCGAAGCGATCCCGATACGGCGTCTTCCAATAGCAATTCGCGCATAGAAAACCAGCGCCTCGCGCCTTCCGAACCCACTGCCCGGCCTTCCAATTACAACCATCGCCGCGATGAGGCGCCGCCAGCGCCTGTAATGCAGGGAAAGCGCGAAACAATCATCGTATCGCCGCCATACGGCGGTCCCTCCAATAGCGGCCAACCAGCGGACGCTTACAGCGTCCGCCGCCGCCAAATCTATGTTTCGCCTTCGCGTTCTAACGACGGCTTCTCCAATCTGAATTGGCCCGGCCTTCGCAGCGAAAGGCCTTCCAGTCAAACCAGCTCTCCGCGCAATACCCAAGAAGCGGATTCATCTCCTTCGTTCCGCATATCGGAAATCCAATCGCCGCGATCTATCGACCTCTCTCCCCGCCGTCAATCGGAGCGTCCGTCCATTCCCTCCTACGATTCGCCCATCGGCGTTTCAACGCTCGAACAGCGTACCTCTACGCCGTCCCGCAGCGACAACTCCCCCTCGCGTTCCTTCGAATCGCCGCGATCGTCCTTTTCTCTTCCCTCGTCCAGAGAGGAATCCAGCCCTCCCGCCTTTCGCGCTTCCAGTCCCGATTCCTCTCCCCGCATGTCCGCCCCGCGCGAATCCACACCTTCGCCTTCCGTCTCCGAGCCGCGTTCCTTCTCGCCCGCTCGGCGCAATTCGCCCTGATTTGGCGGATAAGCTGCGTTTGAATTTCATCGGCGCAAATGGAACGCCGGCGATAAAATTATCCGGCCATTCATTCAATCAATTTCTAAATCAAACGTTTACAATGGTTGAAATTGGAAATAGATGAAATGTTACGGATTTTTGAATTGTAGTGCAACGATAAATAACAATTAGTTAAAATTTTATTTAAAAGTCTTTGTTTAGCATAAAACTTGCGATAGAATTATATTCCAAAGTTGTATTGCAATGAGAAATTGGTTTTGAATTGCTTTACAATATTGGGGACTGATAGCGTCCAATACAGTTGAACGCTGCGAAAATAATAATTTATGATATGAATGGTCTTTAACTATGTTTGGAATGAGCGGCATTTTTCAGGAACGGATAAGGAGCCGATCTTGAAACTTTCTTTTAGCCGAAAAGACGATCTGCCTTTTGCGCTAACCGGCAAGCCCGACCGCATTTCCCAAACCCTGTTTGGAAAGTATGGGGAAGAAAAACGTTGGGAAGCCCTGGATGCTATTTCCTCTCCCAGCCAAAACAAATGGAATCATCGCTTGCTCATGTGGACGTTAGCCAGCGAAAACATCGAAATGCGCGAACGGGCCTGGGAGGTTCTGGACAACCAAAACGTCGAATTCGATACTCTGGTCAATGAACTCTCCTGCCCGATGTGGCAGGTGCGGGTCGGCGTCATCCGCCTCATCGCCAAAAGCGGCCGCCTGGACGTCGTCCGGCTAATGATCGCCGGGATCGAAGACTATCACCAAAACGTTAACGACGAAACCAGGCGAAGCCTTGTCCGCCTCATCGAATTCGCCTCGAAACGAAAAGAAAAGGGAGAATTGCCGCTTGGTGAAATTCAAGACGCTCTAAACTCACTCTTTCAAATTCTCTATACCTCCAAACGATCCCCTCGCTTCCAAGCGATTCAGTTCCTCTTCCTGCTCGCCCCGCTGGAAGAAGATATGTTTTGGGAGATGTATCTTAATCTTGACCTTCCCCAATATACGGTCCTGCATGAACAATTCGTCCGATACCAGAAAGAAGGCTCTCTCGAAGTGCTCTACCGGGGATTGCTTCAGGAAAACGATCAAGTCCGCGAACGCTTGACCAATTTCCTTTCAGTCGCCGTCCGAAACAGCGGCGACAACGTAAATTACCATCTCAACGCCATTCGAAAATTGAACCGGGATAGATTCGTCAAAGTCGCATTCGCCTTGCAGCATTATCGGCTCCTCGTGGAATTCCAGGGATTGATTAAGCACATGAATCCCCCGGAACGCATTGTGTTGTTCGACTTGTTGGAAGCGGTCGGCGCCGAACAGAACCTGGCCTTCCTTCTCCGTTCACTGCAATTGGACGATAGCCGCATCCGAATCCGCGTTCTAAAAATCCTCGGCGAAAGCGAAACCCTGGGCCTGCGCAACGAAGTTTTCGAATTTCTGACGGAGACGGACGAACAGGTTCTCCTGGCCGCCTTGCGTTATCTGCAAAAAAAAGGCGATCTATCCACCTTAGAAAAAATTTCCCACCTTACGCGCAGCAAAAAGAAAAAGATCAAGCAGGGCGTCGTCAGCACCATGTTCAAAATCATGAAGGACAGCTTGCTGCAAAAATTCGACGTCATCAATTACGCCCGCCGCATGAAAATCCTTCAATCCCTGAAAAAGATGAAGCCATCCTTCTTTGAAGAAATCGCCTATCTCTCCGAATCTCCGGAAGAATCCGATCGGATTAAATACATCAAATTGCTCGAAGCGGAAACGCCCGGAAAAGCCATGGCCGATTATCGACGCATGGCTCAAGACCCCAACAAAAAAGTCCGCGCCACCGCCGTCATGGGATTCAAGCGCGTTAAAGACGACGAAACCCGCTTCAAATTAATCAAACCCTTTTTCAACGATGCCGATCCCCGCGTACGAGCCAACGCCATCGAACTATTGCCAGAAAATCGCCCCAATTCAGAAGAAATCGTCGACATCGCTAAAGAAGGCGCTAAATCCGAACATCTGCGCATCAAGGCCAACTCTATCGCCAAACTGATTAAATGGGGATTTTCCGAATACGAAAAAGACCTCGTCGATATGCTCGACAACGACGACGAATGGACCAAAACCAGCGCTCTCTGGGTTTTGGGAGAGACTGATCTGCCCAATCTCATCAATCGCCTGCGCGAATCCGCCAACGATCAACGCGCTAATGTACGCAAAATGGCTGTCAAAGGCATCGGCTTAAAAGGGACGGAAGAAGATTTGCGCGCCTTGATGCCTTTTCTCCAAGACCCGGACCGCAATGTCCGCCTGGCCGCCCAACAAGCCCTGCGGACGCGCCTGCACCTTTCGTTCGAGATTGCTTGATCCGATGGAATGGCGATCCCTCCCGCCAGCCGAATAGAGAAAATGGAATCGAAAACCGACGTTTCTCATCGCCAAAGAGCCGTGGCGCTTCGCTATCTCCCCGGCGAAGACGATGCTCCCGTCGTCGTCGCCAAAGGCAAAGGCTTCATCGCCGACAAAATCATCGCTATCGCCGAAGCCAACGCTATCCCTCTCTACCAGGATCCCGATCTGGTCGAAATCCTTAGCGCCATCAATCTAAGCGCCGCCATCCCCCCCGAACTCTATCAGGCTGTGGCTGAAGTCCTCGCCTTCGTCTATCGCATGAACGAGAAATTCCCCCATTAATTCTCCCTATCATTTCCAATAAAATTTTCTTTGCGGGTTGACAAAAAGAAAAAGCCGTGTTATTCGTAATAAGTGGATATGATGCGAGTATGGGCCTTTGCGGTCTCATTGTGGAGGATCCAATCTTTTCGGTTTCCTTGGCGCTTTAAATCCGGTTTTATATAAACAATTATTCTTACGCCAGGAAGCGAACATTGGATCTTGTTTCCCCGGCCCGCATGGCGGGGCGCAACATCCTACCACCAACGCAAATTACTTAACGGAAGGAGGTGACACAGGATGAAGAGACTGCGAGGCTTTACCCTTATCGAACTGCTAATCGTCGTAGCCATTATCGGTATTCTCGCCGCTATCGCCGTTCCGAACTTTTTGAACGCGCAGGTTCGGGCGAAAGTAGCGCGCGCCAAATCGGAGATAAGAAACGTCCAGAGCGTGCTGGAACAATTCTTTATCGATAACAACCAGTATCCTCCGATGAATACGGATAAGACGATTCTTCGATTGCAGTACAGAGGTCTGGATAGCAAGCCGGATGATGCAACGATCAATATCGCTCACGTCATGATCGGAAGTTCGCGCGATGCTCGCCGGATTTATTTGACCACGCCCGTTGGTTATATTTCTTCCCTTCCCTTTGATCCATTCAGAGGCGATGGAGCGGAATACGGTTATGGGTATGGTTCCAATGGCCAAAGCTATTACATTCTTACCAGCTATGGACCCGACAGCGCCAGCGACATTAAAGAACTGGAATATACCGGCGCTCGGCTGGATGATCGCAAAAAAGGCGGGATTCGTAAAGCGGATGCCAAGAAGTATTATCTGACGGATATGGAATACGATCCTTCGAACGGTACATCTAGTTCTGGCGATATTCTTCGCATCGGACCGTGAGACGATTATAAAAAATGGTTCATCAAGATGGGGGAGAAAACCGCTCCCCCATTTTTTTTCCCCCCTCGATCCATATCAATCTCTCCAGCCCCAGTTCGATCATTTCCTTTTGCATTTTCTCGCAGCAATGCGCTATTAGCTGAATTCCCCGATTGCGGCATCTCCCATTTGCGATCAATAACCTTCCGATCGTCCGCCAATCCAGCTTGGCGTCCAAAACGAAATAAATATCGATCCGTTCTTTGCCGCTTCGCCTTATTTCGCGAATGGGAAGCATTTGCAGCAGGACGCCGATTTCCTCCTCCTGGACGTATTGAAAGCGGTTTCCATTAAGCATAGTATGTCGAGTATGAAATCGAACGCCAAACCAATCAAGGAATAAGGAGAAAAGACGCTATGACGATTCGCCGAACCACCCGATTGACGCTGGCTATGCTCTTTCTATTCGCCTCTTCCTCCATTGCGGGAGAAAAGGGACCCTGGAACGCCATCGATTTCGGCGTTAAAGCCGATGGAGCGGCGGACGATGGTCCCGCTATCCAAAAAGCCCTCAACGCCGCCGCCGAAGCGGGCGGCGGAGAAGTTCTGCTCCCCGCCGGCAAATACCGCATCGCCGATTCGCTTGCCGTTCCTGCAGGGGTAACCTTGAGCGGCGTCTGGCAAGCTCCCCATCACGAAGACCAAGTATGGGGAACCGCTCTTTTCGCCGTAGGCCATCGGGGAGAAGAAGATGGCCCCGCCTTGATCCGGCTCGCGCCCAACGCGGCAGTCAAAGGCATGACGATTTATTATCCCGAACAAAGATTGGACAGCATACAACCCTACCCCTGGGCGATCGAAGGAACCGGTATGCACGGCAGCGTCATGGACCTTACCCTCGTCAACGCCTACCAGGGAATCAAATTCGGCGCGCCTCACGAACTTCATTATATCCGCAACATTTTCGGATGCGTTCTGCGGCGCGGCATATTCATTGACGGATGCACCGACATCGGCCGCATCGAAAACGTCCACTTCAATCCCCACTACTGGGCGCGGGCGAATGTCCCCGCCCTGGAAAAAATTCGCGATATAAACGCTCTCGTTCCCTATCTTAACGAAAAAGTTGAAGCCTTCATTTTCGGGCGGACGGATTGGGAATACGTATTGAACACCTTCGCCTTCGGCTTCGACAAATGCTACAAATTCATCAAAACCAAAGCTGGCGCCTGCAACGGCAATTTCCTCGGCATCGGCGCCGATGGCGGACATCATGCCCTATGGGTGGAAGCGTCTCAACATCCAGGGCTTTTAATTACGAATGGCGAATTCGTTACTTTCGAGGGTGAAAAACCAACGGAAATCATAACGACAGAGAGTTTCGACGGAGTTCTGCAACTGACCAACTGCGCCTTCTGGGGTCCAGCCCATCGCAACGCCGTCATCCAGGGCAAAGGCTTCGTCTCCTTCCATCAATGCAATTTCAACGCCTGGGGCAAGAATGACGACAAAGCCGAATCGTTGCGCATCGAAGGCGGAAGCATCAGCATTTCCTCCAATAACTTCAATCTATCCAAACCGCACATTTTCTTGGGACCAAACGTAATGTCCGCCGTTATCATGGGTAACACCTTCACCGGCGAAAAACGTATCGACAACCAAAGCCAGGGCGAAGTCGAAATCGGCCTCAACGTCAGTCGCCCAGCTAAAAAATAAAGCGCATCAAGGCAAAAAATTCCCTCTCTCGCTCATCCTTTCCGCGGGAGAGGAAATGTTCGGAGCCAGGATGGTTCTTCTACTAATGCGGGACATGGATACGATTCATGTCCCGTTTTGCTATTGGCATCTATCACAACCGCATCAATTTCAATCAATTATCAACAATCTTCCATCTAATGTCCTGATTCATTGTAAAAATTAAAATTTACTTTAATGATTCGCTTGACTTTCTCTTCTTGAGTATGCGAGAATCGATCCTGCGATTGTCCGCACTATGATTCTCAACACGAAAGAAAGGAGGAGAATAAATCATTAGAGGAATGTTTTTAACTGTTTATCAAAGCGGGCAATTGTTCTTTTTAACCGAATATAAACGAAAGAATAAGGGGAGGCAGTCTAATGCGTTCTTGTAAAATTTTTAGTTTTTTGTTTTTAGCGAGCATCGTCATAGGGGCGGCGTCTCAGGCGCAAGTGGGAGTTTTCGATAAATCCGCCGATTGGACTTTAACGGGAAGCGGCCAAATCAAAGTACCTGGAAGCGCGGAATTGAAGGAGGGCAACTATGTCGTCAAAGGGAACGGCGATGACATCTGGGGAACAGCGGATGAAGGGTATTATATCTACACGGAAAAAAGCGGCGATCAATGCCTGATGGGCCGGATTTATTGGGCCGAACCAGGTGGAAACGATTGGGCGAAAGCGGAAGTGATGATTCGCGAAAAAGGCGATTTAGCAGGATCGAAATACGTTGCCGCTATCCTGCGCGGCGCTTCATTCGGCGATCAGTCCTTCTGCGCCTTTCGGGATGCGGAAGGCGGCGCTTCGACCAACGTTCAGTTTTACGAACCAAAAGTCGATCCCACCGATCCCAACGAAGCGCTTATCGCCGTAGCCAGCCCGGGCGACGGCTTGTGGGTGCGCGTTACCCGAATAGCGGAGTTGAATTTGTTCTATGCCGAATGGTCCTATGACGGCAAGACGTGGCATGTCGGCCATAACATCGTAGTGCCGATGGCGGATACCGTTGGCTATGGATTGGCGGTTACGAATCACGACAACAACAATGTTCTCGCCGAATGCGAGTTTCGCGACGTGAAATTCACCGCTCTGCCCACATTGCCCTCCAGCGGCGCTCGCGCTTTCTCGATGGGCGGCTTCCAACCAGGAAGCGTGATCGAGGTAACGGTCAAAGTGCTCAATCCCAATCGAACGGCGGCCGCCGTAAAGGTGGATGATACTATCCCCGATGGGTGGACGATTTCAGATGTCGGCCAGGGCGGCTCTACGTCGGGAAATACAGTAACTTGGAATATTAACGCCGCATTCGGCTACACGGCTTTGACTTATAAAGCCAAGGCTCCGGCTGCGCCTGGTTTCGTGAACGCCTGGACGGGAACCGTGGGATCGGCGATTACGGGAGGCGCTTCCGTAATGACGCTCACGCAAGATAAACCCGTCGGAGATCAAATCTTCGATCAACATGCGGACATCTTCCGCAACCTCGACGAGCTGGGCGGCGAAGGTTTATTGGGATCGGCGGAATACGACGCAGCGACAAAGATATACACCATATCCGGAGCGGGAAACGATATATGGAACAACTACGACAATTTCCACTTCCTATATACGACCGTTTCCGGCGATTTCAAAATGACGGCGAGGATCCATCATGACGAATCGGAGCGCAGCACCAGCACGGACGTTTGGATCAAAGGCATGTTGATGGCGCGCCAGAACTTGACGGCCGGTTCTCCGAACTTCGGTAACCGCGTACGCCGCGACGGCCAATACAGTTGGCAAATGCGGACGCTGCAAGACGGCGCCAGCACCAGCGACGGCAGCAACCGCGTAACCTTTAGCGCTATAGGGTATGCGGCTGACGCATATCCGCCTGTTATGGTGGAAAGAAAGGGCGACAACTGGACTATCTATTATCAAGACAATGCGGGCGCGTGGATTCAAGTGCAATCCACGCAGACGTTAAAGTTGCAGGATCCGATTTACGTCGGTCTCGCCGTTACGGCGCATCAAGTGGGTTCGATTCAATACACTTGGTTCAAGGATGTAACGTTGGAATTGGCGAAACCCGTCAGAGTTGAAGATTGGACGCTGTATTAATCCTTCTGAGTTTTTCCGTCATAAACAATCTGGGGCATGGACAGACGCCATGCCCCTTTCTTTAACTTTAGGTTTCGCTTGTTGGCGCGTCTCCGTATTTTCTCCATCAATTCCTCGAGTTCTTTAATTGTTCATAGCGGCGCTGATGGATGGGATTGTTCGGTTCCAATTGAACCGCCATTGCCATACATTCCAAGCTTTTCGTCCGATCCCCGTTTACGAAGTAGGCCCAACTAAGGGTGCTGTAATTATCGGCGTTTTTCTCCTTTTCCACGACTTCCAACATCAACTGCAGCGAGGCTTCCCGATCCATATCCCCGCTTAAATAAACTTTGGCCAGGCCTTTTTTCGCATCGAGGGAATCGGGCATTTCTTCAACGGCGATTTCCAGTTGCGTCCGCGCTTCCGGCCAATTTTTTTGCGCACCGAGAATCAGCCCCAATCCCAGATGGTAGCGGGGATTCTTGCCGTTCATGGCCAATAGTTCCCGGTAAAAGGTCTCCGCCTTTTGCGATTGCCTGGTTTCCTGGTAAAGCGTCGCCAGGTTGTATCGCGCCGCCTCGTTCTTGGGATCGAAATAGAGCGTCTTGAGAAAATGGGCTTCCGCTTCCTGGTCCCGCTTTCGACGGTAATAAATGGCGCCCAGCTCGATATGCAACTGCGCCGCCGACAATTTCGACTGCTTCTGGTCGTCCGTTTTGGGAGCTTGCGCGACGATCTTCTCTTCTTCCTTCTTTTTTTCTTGGAAGGTTTTCAGCGCGGTTTCCGCTCCTTTGGCGTTTCCCTCTTTGCGCAGGATTTTCGCCATTAAGTAGTACGGTTCTGGAACGATCGGATCGTATTTCATTGCTAGTTCCGCATGGGCGCTCGCCTCCTTGATCCGTCCGGCTTCAAAATAACGTTCCGCCAGATAAAAGTGGGAGGAAGCGTCTTCGGGATGGTAACGTAGTTCCATCTCGAACGCTTTCGCCGCTTCGTCCATTCGGTTCAATTTCACCAAGGCCAATCCAAGGCGTTCGTTCGCTCTTTCGGCGGCGGGATCGATCTCCACTGTTTTTTTGTACCACTCTACGGCTTCATTGTACTTGGCGATGTAAGCGTAGAGGAAAGCGATCATCTGCATGATCTCCGGCTGGTTGGGTTTCAATGCCAATCCCTTTTTAAAAGCCTCGATCGCCTCTTCGTATTTCATGCAGCGGTGCAGCGCGTATCCTTTGATGAAATAGATTTCCGGATCGTTGGGAAACGTCTTCTCCGCTTCGCCGATCCGTTGCGCCGAATAATCCTTGATGTTTCCGGGAGCGACCTCTTCCGGCGCGACGCCCCATGCATTTTGAAATCCCCCAAGGCTAAACGGCATCATCCAAAGGGTGAGGAAATAAGCGCAATAAGAATGGCGGCGCGATAAATTCATGACTCTCTCCATTCAATACATACAATCCGTTATTTGATGAATCCATGATTCGAAGGATGGAATATTTTAACGAATTTTGGGACCTTATACCAACCTGCATTGAGATTGTTGGTTTTAAATTCCTCTCCCAAGAATGGGAGAGGTTAGGTGAGGGTTGATATTAGTGAACTTATAATCCCCTCACCCTAACCCTCTCCCAGAGGGCGAGGGAATTTTAAGACACATTCTTAATAAGACTTGGTATTAGTCATAGAGGAGCGGAGAGAGAAAGGCGTGGAAGGTTTCGATAAACGCAAAAAGGGGACGGCGAAATGCCGTCCCCTCGCGCATTCGTCGATAAGCGGGAAAGTTGAGCTTATTCAGGCAATTCCTTGATGCGGATGTTTTTGAAGTAGACCGCTTTTTTCAAGTCGTTGCGCTGGATAGCGATGCGGCCTTTTTCGAATTTGTGCTTCAAGCCTTCGATTTTGGAAATATCCACTCCGTCCTGAACCGTTTCGCCGTTGATGACGACCCACAATTTGGAGGCTTGGTATTTAATCTCCACAGCGTTCCATTCGCCGATCGGCTTAACGGCGTCCTTCAGAGGAGCCACTTTGCCGAAAATGGCGCCGGTGCGCTTTTCCGGGGCGTCTTCTTCTGTGTCGGCGTTCAATTGGATTTCGAAGGCGGATTTATAGATTTCCTTTGCCGCCGTGTGGAAGAGAATGCCGCTGTTGCCCTTTTTATCGAACTTCACGTCGAAGCGCAGAATAAAATTCTTGTATTCGTTTTTCGTGATGACGGCCCAGTAATCCCAGCCGCTGACGGACATTACGCCGTCTTCAAGAATTTTGGGACCGGCCTTCTCCATTCCCTGAATCGTCCATCCTTCCAGATCTTTCCCATTAAAAATGGACTTAAATCCTTCCTCCTCTTCCGCCGAGGAAATAGCGGGCTGTACGCAAAAAAGAACCGTACAAGCAAGAATCAAAATCAATTCCATGAATCGGTTGCGCATAATCTCCTCCAAATGGTTGATAATGGATTTTTTGAGCGGCCGCAGAAAAGCCCAGGCTTTTTCTACGGCAACGATATCGCATCTATGTTTTATGTATCCACGCCGGCCGTTTTTTTCAAGGAGTTCGAACCGGCTTTACGAAAAAAAACGCTCCGGCGCGAAAGATGGGCGGGACACCCTTGCGCTATGATGCGTAACCCAGCTTATACCAATCGCCATTGAATTTGTCGCTTTTAAAATCCCTCTCCCAAGATTGGGAGAGGTTAGGTGAGGGTTGATATTATTAGATTTACTATTCCCTCACCCTAACCCTCTCCCAGAGGGCGAGGGAACTTAAAAGCAACAATCTAAATGCAGACTGGTATTATTTCAAATAGCCGAGATGTTCCAAATTTTCCCGGTCTTTTTGACTGATAGCAATCTCCGGACTTGCTGCGCCGGGGATCATGAAACTGTCGCGGATCGTCTCGCACGCTTTTAGGTTTTCCTTAAGCCGCGAGGCGAGCGTTTGCTGAAGTTCGTCATCGGCGCGATAGAGATTGTTTTTTTCGCCGGGATCGTTGGCCAGATCGTAATATTCCCATTCGTTTTTTTGGTTCCACCAGACGATTTTCTTCCCATGAAGCCATAGCGCGTCTTTGTCGGATATATGCGGCTTGGGATCGAGGCCGCCTCCGTGATGGAGCATCAATGGACGCTTGTCCAAGGCGGGAATGGTTTTCCCTTGAAGCAAGGGCAAAAGACTTACGCCTTGCAGAAAAGCCGGAGGTTTCCAACCGTACCACTCGATCAGAGTGGGGAAGATATCCACATGCGTTACGGGAACGTCGATGGCGGCGCCGCAGGGAATTTTTCCCGGACAGGAAACAATAGAGACGGTTTGTACGCTTTCTTCGTATAAATTCGCTCCGTGGCCATTCCAGCCGTGCTCCCAAAATTCTTCGCCGTGATCGGAGAGCAGCCAGATCAGGGAACGGTCGAGGAGACCCTGCCGCGAGAGTTCTTTAAGTATCGCGCCCACGCGGCGGTCGTCGATCGCGATTTCGGCGCAGTGCAAATCCTCTTGAGGAGTGGGCGTCTTACCAAGGAACAAATCGCGCCAAGGCCGGGCTGGTTCATAGGGTTGATGGGGCGCGATGTAATGCAGGTAAAGGAAAAACGGTTCATTGAGCCGCTGCAATAGTTTCAAGCCTTGAGGAGTAACGTCCTCTTCGGAAACGGGGCATATATACTCGTCGAATCCGCGCGAGAAACCAAACGCCCGCGTGATTTGCGAGTTGCTGGAGACGGCGGCGGCGGCGAATCCCGCCTTATGAAACCATTCCGCCAGCAGCGGGACGCCGGGGTAGAGGTTGGCGCCCGTCAGCGAGTGGCGCACGGCTCCATGCGCCTTAGGCTGGAGGCCGGTAAAGATGGAGCCGATGCTGGGACGGGTGGAGCTGGAAGCGCCGTAGGATTGGCGGAATAAAACGCCCAACGACGCCAGCAAATCCCCATGCGGCGCGATCGCGAACGGATGCCCATAACATGGAAGATGATCCCGGCGCAGGGTGTCGATCATTAATATAACCATGTTGACAGTACCATCGGAAGAGCTGATCCGGCGCTTCGGCGTTTTGACTCCCAGCAGTTTATCGAAGAAAGACGGCTGCGGCGCAATGGAGGCCGTAGATGCGCCCTGGGCGGGAACAAGCAGCAATTCCGGCTTGCAGGCCCGTTGCTGGGCTAAAGTTAGCTTCAGCGGCCCTTCATAGGCGGCTTGGCAGCCGATGCGGTAAGGCCCCTTGGCGGGCGCTTGCGGCGTCATGGCGGCATCCGCCAGGAAATACCAATCGCAGCGCCAGTTTTTCAATTTTAATACTTCCGTATCGAATCGGGCGTCTTCCGTTGAATTTATGATCGGTTCCGATAGATAAACGAAGGAAATGGGCTGTCCTTCGGCGCGGGAAATTTCTTCTCCCGTAGGATAGAGGCCGATTAGTCGTTGTTCCACGGCGGCGTTGGAAACGAAAACTAAGACGAAGAGAAACAGCCAAAGGGATTTTTTATTCATAGGAATCCATAGGAAAACCGAACGTTTCTACGGAAAGCATTGCCAATATACGGCCGGGTGGCAAGGGCAAGGTTGTTTTTTCTGCCCTTGAGAGTTCCGCGCGCGTCTGCAGTAGAACTTACGACGCTTTTATACCGCTATAATGCTACGGCTTGCTTCTTTTCGTTTTGGATGATGATTCGCGGTTCGGGATTCGATGGAGGAACTGGAAGTCCTTGTTCTTTGAGTAGATCGACATGTTCTCTCATGCCATGCTTAGCCTTATATAAACAATCTTCCACCGAATGCCCAATTCCTGTAAATCCCTCTAATTCAGGGGAATAAAAACCAAAATAATCCGGTTCGCCCGTCGCTTCAATGATTAACGAATAAGGTAAATCGATCATCTTCGCCTCTCTCTAAGATATCTTGATTTTCGCTGTTTTTAAAATATGGCGGCACGTTCCTGTAGGCACGTCTTTTGAACCATGATAATCGACTCGGATTAGTTTATTCCCTCCTGGCTTGCCATAGTAACGAATAGATCCTTTTTCTTTTACGATTCTGAAACCGTTTTGTTCAAGAATACTTACCAGCTCGCTAAATTTCACTTTGACGTTCTCATTTCGTCGGCCGAGAGAGCAGGATGGGCGCCGAGGGCAAAGCTGTTTCTGCCCTTGAGAGTTCCCCGAATCAAATCCAGTACGCCGGCGGGAACAATTATTGATCTATGGCGTTGAGATGCTTTTTCTGATTTGAAGAAATCTATTGAGAATTGAATTATTTGCAGTATAACGGTTTAACAGTTCGCATCGTTCCTTATGGGTAAGATTGGCCAATTGTTTTCCTGTTTCAAAGCGCAGTTGGCGTGATAATTCGATGGCGTCGATATAAAAACCATCCTCGAATAAATGATTATTCTTCATATTCAATCACCTCGGTAGGACTTACAATTCTGATCTGCCGATATCCCTTTAATAAATTTACGCCGTTGAATCCTTCCTCACGCCGAATATTGACTAAATGACGAAAATTCCAACTCACTAAAGCCTTGGCCGGAGATAGCGTAGCGGCGGCCACATGTAAAGCGTCATCCCGATAATTTTCGTAAACAATCCCCGTTTTTACATATTCGTCCGCAAGCCAATCCATCTCTTCTGTAATTTGAATGAGCATCATATCTTCAGTGGAAAACATCATGAGTAAATTCCGAACCGGTTCTGAGGCTTTCTCCAGTTCTTTCCCGACCAGATCGGAAATCAACAATCGAAAACGTCCCTCTTTCGCCTGAGACCAGAAAAGACAAGTAGTTTTAAAAAACTCCTTATCGAAATATCCTCCAAACACAGAAGTATCGATATAATAAAAATTAATATTTTTCATATCGTATTTATCGAAATAGGTTCATTTCGGCATTGCGGATTCGCTATTGCTTGTCGAGACGACTTTTTTGGCGCTTTATAGAAAAATCCGTTTTGTTTCCGACCAGAGCGTTATTAATATTATACTCCCAGAAACGACAAGAGCCTTCATTTTTTCGAAGGCTCTCGTTAAATTTCCGATCCCCAGCGTCTTATTCTCTCGCAGCGAGTCGGTAAAATGAATTAATAGATTGGCCATTGAGCAATATCCGTCAGAAATTGGAATGTGGAATTCTCGTCTAAAGAAATCGGTAGTCCGGGAGCGCCGGGATTGGCGATTACTATTTCGGGGCCGTTGGGACCGGGAGTTTTGTAAGAATTTGTCGTCGCTGTTCCCCTGCCGCCGTACCCGCCTTTGGCGATGAACCAATTTAACGAATGTCGAAAGTACGAATTTACGAAGGATAGTCCATTCCCGCCTGCGGTTCCATTAAATAGGATGTCAGGCCCACTTCCAATAGAGCTTAAAGGCAGTAAACCTCCATCAGCGCCATTTCCTCCGATAAAAACCGCTTTGGTTCCAATCTGAGAATCCATAATTTGTCCGGATGAGTTGGCGAATAGTATTCCTGAACCGCCTTTTCCAGGCTTATTGATAACGTTACCGCTTCGGCTCGATCCAAAGGGATTACCTGGACCGCCTTGAAATAAACCGCTAGCGATTTTCAATTCTATATTTTGGCAATTTTCGAATTTAATCCCGTCGCTTCCATCGCAGCCTGATCCCGAAAAAATGCCAGGGATAATTTCGCAATTACTATCACCGCCGATGAATGCGCTATTAGTGAAAATAAAGGACGAATCGCTCACGCCGCTGACAATCATATTAACAAAAGCTGTATCGGAATCGCTGGATATCGTCGAATTGGATATTTCCACTTGGATATTCGAAGCGGAATGGATGATTAGGGATGGCGTTAGAATTGTGCATCTGCTATAGGAAGAACTATTCATAAAGGAATATCCAAGGATGGAAGAATCATGCAGAAAAAAGCTGCCCCGAATATCAAAATTGTTGACGAATTGGCAGTTATTCAATGTCAATGAACCAGAGACTAAAGTAATGGGTCCGGCAATAGGGCCAAGACCTCCCAATCGCGTCATAGGAGGAGATTCTAAATATAAATTTTCTAGAATTACCTGGGCATTTTCAATGTTTATCATGTCTTCCGCGGTTACAAGAACATCAGGACCAAAAGTTATTCGTGTTCTTTCCACTTCCTTCGATCCGCGTATTTTTATATTTTTATCTTTGATAGTTACATTGACAAGATAAAATCCCTCGTATTTCGGATTCTTCTTATATGAGGTATTAACAGTTTCCGAAACGCAAACGATTTCATCGCCGCTGACGGCCAGGTCTACGGCTTCCTGAATACTGTCGGCGTCGCCAGGAATCGTAATCGTTTTGGCATCAAGCGCGCGCGGCGCGAGGAGAACGAGCGAACCAAGGAGAAACGATTTAAAGATATGGCGTTGACGATTACGCATGGTTATGCCTTTCTTTTGAGCGGTAGAGGAATGAATCGTAGAAATCTCCCCAAAAGCCAAACGCGCTTTTTGCCGCTAATTTATTGCAAGAGTTCGTTATTGTCAATTATTAGAGGTTTTTGTATTTTGGGCAGAATTAAATGAGAGGAATTAACGGTAAACGTCTTTTCGGTTTTTTATATGGGCAACGCGAATGAAAGATTCTTCGTCATCGATAACGTAAATTACTTGATAGTCTCCTATCCGAATCCGGTATTGATTCTCTCTACCGTGCAGTTTTTGGGATCGGCGAGGCCGGGGATTTTTTGCGAGAGAACCCATGACTTTCACGATGTGGACGGTATTTTGGCGGTTGATTTTCGCGAATTCACGCTCTACTGGCGGATCGTATAAAATCCTGTAATTCATACAATACCGTATTTTCTACAGAGTTCTTCATGGGATACGCAATCTTCCACCTTATAGGTTTGCAGATTTCGATCAAGTTCAGCCAAATCTTCTTCTAATCCCGCATCGCTATCTTCCTCAATGGGAAAAGCCTCAATCTCTCGCATGCGGTTGAAAAAATCGGCGGAAATCATAAACGCAGCAATTTTCTGTTGCTCTTCTAAGGGGAGTTCAATAATCTCTACGATAATTTCTTCGGCGGTTTTCATGGGCGCATTCTCCATTGGCTCAACGTAATTATCTCCATTATAGTACGAAAAACCAGGATCTTTTCAAAAGAAAACGAACAATGCAGCGTCACGATATCGCCTCAATGGAAACTACCCGTTCCTGGGCGGCTATGGCGGCGTACGCCAAGCACGCCTGGACATCTTCGCGGGTCAAAGAAGGATAAGCGGTGAGAATATCTTCCGCGCTGTCTCCATTAGCTAAATATTGCAGGATCAACCAAACCATGATGCGGGAGCCTTTAATGCAGGGTTGGCCATGACATATCTGCGGATCGACGCTGATGCGTTTTAACAAATCATTCGTTTCGTTCAAGGAATTATTCCCCCTTTCGATAACAAATAAGGTTTCGTCGGCTCTCTCCATCCGAATCCGGCAAATGGCGCGGCGTTGTTCCGGCGTCATAAAGGCATACCTTCATTCATAACATTTTCAATAAAAGGCGTTGCGCCCAAAAGAGTTTGTTGAACATCCTCATCGGAATAAACTTTTACATCCAGCACAACATCTTTTTCCAGTTCGATTTTGTAGGCTAAATCGATGATCTCGCATTCAAAATCCCAATTCACCGGACCATTCATCGTAATCAGAATATCGATATCCGAATCCGGGGCGGCGTCGCCGCGAGCGTAAGAGCCAAAGACAATAAAGCGGACGAGGCGATCGCCGTAGCGGTCGAGCAATTTTTGTTTAAGTTCGAGGACGGCGGGGTGCATATTTTTAACTCGAATTTTCGATTGTCAATATAGGCATATTAACAAATTATTATAATCCAAAAACGGCGAGAGCCTGCGCATAAGTCAATATTTCTCCCACTCCCTCACGGAGACATTGGGAATGCCTGACGTAACCGGAAGGATGAGGCGCGAGGGACGATCCGGCGAAAAGTGGATTTTCGTCAGGGGCGTTTCCGGCGCTGTTTGCGCATATATGGGATTTATCTCGAAGCGAGGGGAATTGGAATTGGAAATGATGAGGCGGATTTTGTGGCCTTGGTTGAATACGAGGCTTGTACTCCAAAGATCGATGTCCAGCGGATAGACTTCGCCGGGAGTCAGGGGCTGAGGCGCAGCGAAGGATTCGCGGAAACTAGCGCGCAGAATGCCATCGCAGACCAGCATGGAGTGCCCATCGGGGTATACGTCGGTGAGACGGACGGCGAGATCGGCGTCCGCCGTGTTGAATTCGGCGTAGAGTTGGGTGCGGACTTCGCCGACGACTTCAAGCGGTTCGGACAGCGCGGACGATGTGAAAACCAAAACGTCCGGACGCGATTCCAGCGGCGTTTGATCGTAGGGACCGGGTGGAATTTCCAGATTGGCGCCGCCCAGCGTAGGAACGGGACTGCTGGGATCGCAAGAGAAGCCTAAAGCGGTTTCCTCAGAGGCTGGAGGCGTAAGGGATAGGCTTCCCGACTCGTGAAGATAGAAGGAGGCGGGCGTGGATTGCGGCGGCCAGACGTCCGCCTGTCGCCATTCGTTGCCGGGAGCGTTGGCGTCGCTGGCGTCGCCCATGAGGTAGTATTTAATGGGCGGATTGGCGTCGGCGCCGTTATTTTTTCCCTTCAGCCAATGATCGAACCAAGCTAAAGTGTCGTTGACCTCGGAAGAGAAAATCGAATCGATGGAGTATGTGAGCTGGCCTTGTTTAGCGTTCAACTGATTCGTATGCGTCCAAGGACCGATGATTAGGCGTTGAGTTCCTTTAGCGCCGGGCGCGCCTTGGATTTGGCGGTTGGTGAAGGCGTTGAGCGTCCCCTGCTGGAAGCAATCGTAAAAGCCGCCAATGAAGAGAGCGGGCGTATTAATGACGGAGGCGCGCGCTTCTACATCGTAGAGTTTCCAAAAATCGTCGTCTGTAGGATGAGCGCGAAAGACGGGCAGCATATGGCCGCTGCCATTGCCGTTGAGCCAGCCTTCGAGAAGCGATTGGCGTAGAACGCCGCCCTGATAAGCGGTCTGGCCATAGCCCTTGCTCGCCGCGAAGCCGATAACCTCGCATTTCAAGTGAGGCGGGACGGCGCCGGACGCGAAGGAAGCCGTGATGCCCATCGCCGAATGCCCCCACATGCCGACGTTGCCGTCGCACCAGGATTGGGCGGCGGTCCACTCCACGGCGTCATAGCCGTCCTGAAGTTCGCCCCAGCCGTCGGTCTGAAAAACGAGGTCTTCGCCCTCGGAACCGAAGCGCCCGCGCGTATGTTGGATGAGGGCGGCGTAGCCCGACAGCGTCATCAGCGTCGCCACCGTCTCTATCGCTTCCATATCGTAGGGCGTTCGAATAATAATGGCGGGCTGCTTTCCCAAAAGGGGATTGCGGTAGATAACTGTATGCAGTTTGACGCCGTCGCGCATGGGAACCATCTCCGTTTGATCGAAAAGTCCCATGAGGCGCAGATTTTTCCGCCGCTCATCCTGCGTCATCTGCTCTAGCGGCTTCGAGAAAGGAAGTGATTCGGACCAGGTTTTGTTGATTCTGCAATAATCCGGCGACGAGTTGTCCACGGCGAATGCGGCGAAAGAAAAGACGAAAAGGAATAAACCCAAACTAAAGGCGAAGATTTTTTTCATGTTCGATAGTTCCCCCTCGTTGCGATGTAGGATAATCGATGCGCTTATGATATTGTGGCGGGGGGCCAAGGGCAAGGTTGTTTCTGCCCTTGATATCTCCTGGGGAAAATAGACGAAGGATTCTAGCGCTTCTTATGTATTCCCGAATGGCTTTAGGATTTTTTCCAAACCATTTTCATGGAAGCGCTATAACGTTGAATCTATGGCGTGTTGAATCTATGGCGTTGAAATGTTCTTTTTGATTTGAGGAAATCTATTAAGAATAGAATTATTTTCAGTATGACGATTCAGCAATTCGAATCTGCCGGTATCCCTTCTATAAATTGTAACAGTTTACCCGATTGAAGAGAAATCCTTGTTTTTAAGCCCTGAATGTGCGAAATAAGATTGCCTAGGCCAACGGCCTGGGAACAGGAACAACAAAAACCTTAAGCCCTGAAAGGGCGAAATAATTAATTCGTATTTCTTCTCTTCAAACGGCTAAATAGTTACTTTAAAAAAACTATATGAGGATTCCTATTTCATCGTTTATGAAATCCTAATCTAACATCATCTGTATCTCCGTCAGGTATTTTTCGGGATTACCTTTGAAGATCATGCCGGGGCCTTTGATGTAGATTTCCCGCGAGGGGACGCTTAGCTTATAGCCTTTTTCCTTGGCGTAGGCGGTGATTTTTTCGTAGGAGCGTCCCAAGCGATCGTAGGGGCCTTTATGCATGAGGCTGATGCACTTGCCGCCGGGCAGCGTTCGAACGTTGACGCCTTCGATCTCCTTGTTGGGCTGGCGCACGGGGAAGCAGGATTCGATGTCGGCGCCGTCTTCCTTGTAGCCGCAATCGTAATAGAGATTGAAGGGCTTGCCAGCGAGCCAGCGTCCCGCTTTGCGTCCCAGCGTAGAGAACGCCTTGCCGCAATC
>JBFMBP010000117.1 GCA_040755155.1 Candidatus Omnitrophota bacterium
GCAACAACGCGCGCTGGACTTGCTTCGCGTTCCCCTGTAGCGCTTTTGTACCCAGTAATCAACCTCCCGTTTGGGTTTATCTCCCAGAGTATTATATACTTATGACTTTTGAGGGGGGGAACTTCGGCCTAACCACTGACCCGGATTTCCACACCATCCAGAGCTTCCCCCTCCACTGGATTGATTTGAGCCAGGCAACCTCCAAGTGAGTTTCTTTCTCCCAAAAACAAGATATCTTTTTTCTGATGCCCTGGCAAAAAGTATTTTTATCTCACGACAGATACGATATATAGTAGTTAATTGATGAATGAAACCACTATATATTGTGTCAAAAAGAGGGAATTTGACTTTCTGCCGGATCGTCTTTTAAGAATAGAGATAAGAAGAAAGAATAGAGCGGTAGGCGGAGTGGGAAACAATGGAATAATACCAGTCTGCATTAAGTTCCTTCGCCTTCTGGGAGAGGGTTAGGGTGAGTGCGAGGGTGAGTTGATCGTAAGTTTAATAATATCAACCATCACCTAACCTCTCACAATCTTGGGAGAGAGATTTGAAAAGCGACAAATTCAAGGGTGATTGGAATAATAGACCAAAGGGGAAGCGAGTCGCTTCCCCTTCGCGCTTTGCGTCCCTCGAACGAATCGTCATCCCAATCGCCATGGCTTGCGGTATTCGTATTGCAATAATTTGTTCGCCTCTTCGTTGTTGGTGAAACGCTCGCGTACAGGGTCCCAATCCAGGCGGGAGCGCGTCGCCAGGGCGATGTTTGCCAGGTGCGCGAAAGTGGTTGAGCGGTGTCCCGTTTCCAAGTCGCAATGGCAGCGTTCGCGCGATTTCGCGCAATCGAGGAAATTGCGCACATGCTGATCGGTCAGATCGCCGTCCATACGGCCTTGTTCCACCGCCTGGATATTGCGTTTCTTCGATTGGAACTGGCCGCCTCCCGTGGGAACGATTTTATATCCTGCGCCTTCCGCCGCCGGGTAGAGGTTGCCTTTCGTTCCCCGGAATTCGATCTCTCCGTCGCTTAAGGGATCGCCGCCGCTCGCTTCGTATTGTCCGAAAACGAGCAAGACGCCCGACGGCAGTTCGAACGTGGCTTCCATCGTCGCTGGGATGGTGCGGTCGTCCTCGAATCCGATTTTCGATCCATGCGCGGAAATGGAGACGGGCGCTTCCTCGTTCAGCACCCAGCGGATGGCGTCGCAATAATGCACGCCCCAATTGCCCATTTGGGAAGAATAATCCTGCCACCAACGGAATTTGTACGGCGAGATGTTGGTTTGAAATTCCCGTTCCTCTCGCGGCCCCAGCCACATATCCCAATCGAATCCTTCGGGAGGCTTGGCGGGATCGCAATGGCCGATGCCTTTGGGAAACATGTTGCTGACGCGGTAGGCTCGCGCCACGGAAACCGTTCCGATGCCCCCGCCCTGAACCAATTGCGCCAGATGGGCGTACATCGTAGAGGAACGCCGATGCAAGCCTACTTGCACAACCTGCTTCGTGCGCTGGGCGGCCATTACCATGCGACGGCCTTCATGAATGGCAATCGACAGAGGCTTTTCCACGTATACGTCTTTGCCCGCTTGCACGGCCATGATGGTTTGAATGGCGTGCCAATGGTCGGGAGTGGCGATGCATACGGCGTCGATGTCCTTTTGCTCCAAAAGACGGCGGAAATCCAAATAACGCTGCGGTTCCGTGGGGAATGATTCTCCCATTTTGGGTATGCGCTCTCCCAGCGCATCGAGCCAATCCTTATCCACCCGGCTGCGGTCGCGCTGCAAGTAGGGTTCGTAGACGTCGCAAAGAGCGGCGATTTCCGCGTCGCCATTCTTCATGAAACTGCTCAACAATTGGCTGCCCCGGTTGCCTACGCCGATAAAGCCCATGCGGATGCGATCATTGGCGCCGCGCGCGGCGGATGCGCCGATTCCTCCCCAACCCAGCGCCGCCGCCGAAATCGTTAACATCTCTCTTCTTGTGGCCAGTTTTTTCGTCATCGCGTTTTCCTCCTCAGGCTATTCGCGCCGCCAAGATCGCTCCGCCGCCCCATCGAAGGAGTTGGCTTTACATCCATCATAAAAAAAATTGTTTTTATTTTCGAGGTTTATTCTCTCGGCGGCGTCAATTTTTCGGCGGGAAAGGATAAAGAGGAAAGAAATCGATCGCTTACGTCATATCATTCTATTCCAGAGAAATTTGCACTAATCGGTTGGCGGATTCGCGCAGTTTGTTGCATAGTAATTTAATAATCGTTTCCGCGATGGTGGGCGAACGATGCAATAGCGCTTTCAATTTGAATTTGCTCAATTCGATGAGATAGGAATCTTCCATAACTACAACGGTGGCCGAACGGGGCATTTCATCGAAGATGGCCAGTTCTCCCACGATATCCACCGGCTTGATATCTCCCAGGACGACGATTTCTCCATCCTTCTCCCTTATGACTTGCAATCGTCCCGACAACAACAAATAAGCGCAACGTCCTACGTCGCCTTCCCGGATCAAAATCGAACCCGCTTTCATGGTGAAGGCGTTTCCCGCCGCGCTCTTAAAGGCGCTAGTTGACATTTTTCTTCCTCTATAGCGGTGAAATACTCGAATGGATCAATCGGGGGCGCGTCTTTCCGCTTATCCGCCGTCCCGATCGACGATCCTTCTCTTTCGAATAGAGTATGATATCACTTTTTTCCCAAATTTTAACTTCTAAATAATTCGTTTAGAAGACATTGCCTGCAAGTTATAGTATCATGAAATAAACAAGCCGCTTAAGAATTTTTTTAAAAACCATTATTAAAAAGAAAGTCCGCCTCAAGCGAGGCGGGCTTTTTACATCGATTTGGATAAGATTACTGAATGTTCGTTATTTTAAACGTATAAATATTTTGCGTGGAAACATCGCCTTTATATCGCTGCGGAACCTGAATGACGAGGTTTTCGCCTTCCGCCGTCCACGGCAAGGCTTCTTCCGCACCCAACAATTGAACGGTGGAGTTGGCGGCGGCTTTCACGCCCTTCAAAATCAGCTTCTCGCCCGGCCAGCGCGGCGTGATGGCGTAGAGGTCGCTTTCCTTCGCCGTGAAGAAGGCTTCGATGACCGCTTTTCCGTCCTTCGCGTTTCCAATCACGTCGTTGATGTCGTATTTCACCATGAACTGGCCGCCATAGTTGGCTTTGGGGATTTCTCCTTCGCTCCACTGCCGGTTTTGCTTCCAAGGCCGCGTTCCGTAGATAGCCTCGCCGTTACCTTTCAGCCATTCGCCGATTTGAATCAGCCGTTCTTCCATAATGACCGGGATGCGTCCGTCGGCGGTGGGGCCGATGTCAAGCAGCAGGTTGCCGCCCCGGCTGACCAAGTCTACCAGCATCAACGTCAATTCCCTCCCGGTTTTATAGTCGTTCAATGCCTCGTTGCGGTTATAGCCGTAGGAATGGCCCATGCCCCGGTTCTCTTCCCACGGATGATCGGATTCCAGGCCGGAAGTATATTCCGTCGTGTAGTAGCCGCCGTGGACGTGGCGGCATTCCTTGCCCCAGCGGTCGTTGACGACGACTTCTTCGCCCACGGGGGTATCGTTATAAAGCCATGATAATAGTTCCTCGCTCTTCCATTCGCTGCTGGGCAAGTCCCATTCGCCGTCGGAGAAAATAATGGAGGGCTTATAACTCGCAACCACGTTCTTGAATTGCGGGATCATGTGCTTCTCGATGTAGGTCTTCTTATCCGCCAGCCATAGTGGGTTGTACCATTCGTACAACGAATAATAGAAGCCCATGCGCAAACCCGCCGCCCGCACGGAATTTCCCAAGTCGCCCAGCAGGTCGCGCCGGGGGCCGATATCGACGCTGTTCCAAGGCCGCCCCCAGCTGCGGTTGGCTTCCTCGCTGGGCCATAGGCAATAGCCGTCGTGATGCTTGGAAGTCAAAACGACGTATTTCGCGCCCGAATTTTTGAACACTTCCGCCCATTGGTTGGGGTCGAACATCTCCGTTTTAAAGAGATGGGCGAAATCATGGTACTGAAAGCCTGCGCCGTAGGTTCGTTCGTGAAAATCCCATGTCGTACCGGACTTGATTACCGCCATTCCGCCCATTGAGTTCCAATACCACTCTGCGTAATTGTCCTTCGGCGCCCAAGAGGGAACGGAATAGACGCCCCAATGGATGAATATCCCGAACTTGTCGTCTTGAAACCACGCGGGCATGGGGCGTTGATCCAAAGAATCCCACGAAGACTCGTATTTCGGCGCCGCCAGCGTCCCCATAGATGTCATACAGGCTAGAACGAAAACGGCTGCCGCTATCAGACGGAGAAAAGAATTCTTTTCTCTTTGCATTTTTATAAACCTCGTAAATTTGGATAGGAAAGAAATCACTAAATTTTAGGATAACGCGATCCGCGAGAGAAATAAATAGGGGGCATTGCAAGACGGCAAAGACTCAAAGCAATGTACTGACCTGTTACATTTTTCCAATTTAAAAAAAGCAGATTTGCGGGATGGATTATTCGACCAAGATATCCAACTCAAATCGGAACCACGGCGGGCGATTCTCCGGCGAGCGCGTATATACCGCTTGAAATCCTTCTCCTTCGTTGGCTAACTTTCCCTCGGCGAGCTTATAATGAAAGCCGGTGACGACATTACGGTCGTCTTCCATCCGTTCGCCGGGAATCGCTTGCTCCAGCCAAATCGCTTCCGGCGTAATCCAGATTAATCGCCGCTCATCCACTTTCGCCCCAATTTTCGGTTGGCGATGCCAGATTTTGCTTTCATTCCACACTTCTACTTGATAAACCATTCCTAAAATAACGCGGCAATTTTTTTCGTCTTTAGGCGAGATGACGGCGTTCCAGCCGAATCGATCCCACATCCTGAAGGATTGCAACGCGATAAGGGACAAGGGATGCTCTCCGTGGATGAAATATGTCGGATGAAAGGTCTCCACCGCGTCCCGTTCGCAATCGGCGTTGGCGCCATCCCTTTCGCCATGCCATTTTCCCGCGAACGATCGAAAAACCTGGCCGTCGAGTCCACTGGTATGGAATCCCGA
Organism: Candidatus Omnitrophota bacterium; assembly: GCA_040755155.1. Classification (NCBI taxonomy): domain Bacteria; kingdom Pseudomonadati; phylum Candidatus Omnitrophota; species Candidatus Omnitrophota bacterium. The sequence continues at coordinate 5,059 of JBFMBP010000117.1, forward strand.
TAGTTTTTCCACCAGTCTTTCCCGCTCCATCCGGAATTCTTCCAGCCCGGGGCGACCCTCCAAAGGATTTTTCGCCGCATCGACGAACTGAAGAACGGCGTCCGCCAATTGGTCAACAAGAATAATCCCGTTCTCCCCGATGCTAAAAAGACGGCGGCGGAAGGTTTCCGCTTCCTGCATCCCTAGTTCGAATTGTTCCAGTTTTTCCGGGGGCGCGGGCTTTTTTTCCTCGCCGCCGATAGGAGCGGGATAGTACCAGTATTCCAGGATCGTCTTTTCCAAACGCGGAAGCCGCCAGGCGCGGGCGTATTCCAATGCGAAGGGCTTGCCTTTCATGCGGAAACTGCCGCTCCCCTCCCAGACGGCGTTATAAATGGCGCAACCTCCCATCGAGGCTCTTATCATCCACAAACCTGCCGCCAGGATAAAGAAAAATCGTCCCGCATCGGCAGCGGGGAAGGGAAGCCAGCGATGAGGCTCTATGCGATAAATGAGATAGAAGCATAAAACGATGGCGAGCGCGGCGTTGAGCGGCTTCCAATCCATGCCGGTTGGCCGCTTCCATGCGGCAAGCGCCGCCAGCAGCAACAGCGCCGTCAGCAGGTAAAGTTGGACGCCGGCCGCGATCATTCCATCGCCAGTATCCCGCTTCGCGCGGCGCTCTTCCCAAAACGAATAGAGAACCAAAACCAAAACCGCCATCCAAAAAATAAAAAAGAAACCGCTTTTAGCGGATAACGCCGCCCAAGGCGCAATTCTCGCAGCGCCTAATGTCAAAACTCCGCTGAGATAAAGCGGGAAAAAGCGATGGGATAAGGGCGAACGCCGGCAAAACAGCGCCGCTCCTAACAATAATGTTAGAACCAGCGCGTCGACGGAATCCAAAAGAAGACCGTAGACTACTTGCTCGAGGGGCGCGCCCGCCATGTTTTCACCTTTATTCAATCGAACTCGGAATTCGCAATGAAATTATACGGCGCGAAAGGACTGCCTGTAAATCGCTTTCATGCCGAAGTTGTTTTATCGGAAATCATCCGAATGCTTTTCCATTTCCCCGACCTGAATCGCAGCATGTAGATCATTCCCAGCAGCATCAGGTAGATTGTCGCCCACAACCAGGCGCCGAGAACGCCCCAATGGGTGAAACCGACGATCGCCCAGGTTCCCGGCACGAAAAGCAGCCAGGCGCAAACCACGCTCGCCCACATGGCGAACGCCGTATCCCCCGCTCCCCGCAGCGCGCCGTTGAACGTGATGTTCATGGCGTCGGAAATTTGGTACAATCCTACCAATAGCAGCGTCTTCGCGCCGTATTTCACGATTTGATCGAAGGGAATCTCCGTATTCGCATAATCGCCTTGAAAAAGTTTCATTAAGGGCGTGGGAAAACAAATATAGATCGCGGCGAAAAAAATCATGTAAGCTTCCACGCTATATAACGAAGTATAAACGCTTTTCTCCGCCGTAACCAAATCCTTGCGTCCGATATATTGCCCCACCAGCGCCGACGTAGCGACGCTGGCGCCCATCATGGGAAAAAAAGCCAGCATATTGATGGCGAGAACGATATTGCTGGCTGCCAGTTCGATGTTGCCCAACCTCCCGATCAGCGCGACGAAAGCGGTGAAGGAGCCGACGTCCAGCATGAATTGCGTTCCCACCGGCGCCCCGTATCGAAACAGGCTTTTCATCAAGGGCGGATGGATGCGCAAGGCGCGAGTATTATAGATTTCATGGTTGGCGCGGGAGAGAAAAAGAATAAAATAGAACAACGTCGCCAATCCCTGCGAAATGGAGGTCGCAATCGCCGCTCCCTTGATGCCCCAACAGGGAAATCCCCAGACTCCGAAGATCAGCAGGTAATCCAATATCGCGTTGATTATATTGGCCGCCATATTGACGGCCATAATCACCTTCGTCTTTCCCCGTCCGGAATAAAAACTGCTCAATGCGCTGTTGACGATGAAAAAAGGCGCTCCCGCCAGGCACCAGCCGAAATATACTTTCTCCAATCCGGCGATGCGGGACGAGTGGCCGAATAGATCGATGACGGCGCCGCCTAGCGGATAGAGCAAATAACAGAATACGCCGCTGGCGAAGGAAAGAATAATCCCCTGCCACGCCGCGCAGCCGATCTCCCGCAGCCGTTCCGCCCCGTAAAATTGCGCCACGAAAGTATTCGTATATTCGCTGATTCCCAGAAAAAAAGCGATGACGGTGAAGAAGAGAATCCCCGCTGGAACGGCCGCCGCAATCTCTTCCGGACTCGACCAGGAGAGAAACAGCCGATCCACAAAATTCATCAGCGTAATGGATACGTTGCTAATGACTAAAGGATAGGCGATGGCAAGAAATTCGCGGAATCCTCCCGGTTTGAACGGTTTTTTGATTTGAATGGACATAGATCCGAATCGATTCGCGGCGCAGAGACGATAACTTTCCGAAAAAAATTCGATAGTACGGCTTTATTGGGTAATAACAAATGGCTCGAAGCGCCCAATTTTTCGCCTATAATAGCGTGAAGAACGATTGCGGGAATGAATTCCGCTCTTTTTTTGAGGATGGCTCATCTCCGTATTGATTATCCTATTGGAGAAAGTACATTGAAATGGCTGATTTACCAACTCCCAAGAAAGCCTGCGCTTTCATTCGTTTTCCCGAAATCGTCTTTGCCAGCGGCTATTCGCATAGCAGCCTGTCGATACTCCTCTTCTATCTGAGATGACAACGGTTGGGGAGAATTGGTTATTTCTTGATGCGCCAATAGGTATTTCCTTGGGGGAAACTCGATTTTTTTTCAATTAAAAGTATATTTTAATAAGTATATCCGTGGATGGCGATTCATTCGATCGCTAGGAGAACATCTCCGAGATAAAACATTATGACAAAACCCGCCTTGCTTCTATCGGACGATATTGTGAAACAGCTGGAAGCGATCTCGCTCTATCAAGCTCTCTTTCCGGAATTGGCGGGCGCGGAACAACCTTGGGAAGTCGACTACAATTCCTTCCAGGACCTGCGTTATAAATTCCATGAAATTGAAGACGGCGTCCGCGCCGCCTATCCCGATCGCGAAATCACCTGCGTCATCGCGGGAAAAGGCGCTTTTTGGCTTCCGCAATCCGGATTGGATTTATACCGCGATCAAGTCGGGAAAAATTTGAAAGCGCTGAAAGAGGACGGCCCCATGCCCGTCTGGCAATTGACCACGGCGGAAATGTTCGCCAATCATATCGGCAATCTGCGCCAACTGGTTATGGCGGCGGCTCACGATATGGTTTTACTGAACCAGTTCAAGGAGTCGTTGGGAAACAATCATACTTTTCTGAATCGGGAATTCGAAAATAGCGAATTGCACGTACGCGGCCTTCTCGACGAGTTGAAAGAACAGGGAGCGCATCTCTCTTTCTCTCTATCCGAAAACATCATGCTCGCCGAGCGCTGCCGCATTACGCAAGAATTGTTAAGCCGAGGCGAACTAACCTCCAAACAGCTGGGATACGATGAAAAAACGTTGGAAGAAGCCATAAAAATCCTCGACAGCCGCCTTAAAAAAAGAATGCCTACTTATCAGCGCCGCATTATGGCTGTTCACAGCCAGGCCAAGGATTTATTGCGCGGCGGCGAAGTTACGCAACTCACTCGCGTCAGCCGATGGGATATGGCCTACGCCTTTATTGGAAAGCCGCCGAAAGGCTATCAGGGACAAGCCGTGGCGGCGTATATGGAAAGGGAAGGCATGACGGCGGTTGTCGCATCCCGCGAGGAAGAACTCGGCGCCAGCGAAAAAGGCAAGGAAGCTTTAGTCATAGCCCAAGAAGCGGTGGAAGCTAGAAAGGCGCCTGAAGCGGCCCCCATCCCCGCCGTGGAAGGCGCGCCTCCGCAAGCGCAAGCGCCCAAACCGGAGAAGAAGCGCGTCCGAGGCATGGCCTTTCTGGATCGAAAACGGTAAGAACGCTGTTGGGATGCGCCCTGCTGGCGGCGAAATCGCCGAATGGCGAATCCGTGAATCTCTACGGCTGGAGCTTCGCCATCCCCTCAACGATATTGGCGGGACGGAGCGTCCGGGCTTTTCTTCCTGCAATCGCCGGGAGCCTTTTCTCGGGTGGGGGGGGCTTATTCCAAGACGCAAAGCGCCGACTGCGCCAACAAGTTGGGGAGAAGCGATACCTTGTGACCGCAGTTGAAATAAACAGATTGTACGATCTTGATCTTTTTCAATTCGCAAAACCGCCGAAAATCTTTAATGGAAAAGAATTGAATATTAGGACCGTCAAACCATTCGTAAGGCAGGGAGTCGGTAATCGGCGCCGTGCCGTAGGCGAAGAGTTGCCAACGCGCCTTCCAATACCCGAAGTTGGGAAAACTGATGATTCCCCGCTTGCCCACTCTCAGCATCTCTTCGATGGCGAGATAGGGTTTGCGCACTTCCTGCAGCGTCTCGCTTAGGATGACGTAATCGAAAGATTTGTCGGGGTAATCCTTCAGCCCTTCGTCGATGTCGCCGTGGTGGACGGACAGCCCTTTTCCGATGCACTTGTAAACCTTCTCTTCCGCCACTTCGACGCCGACGCCTTGAACGTCCTTCTCTTGTTGCAGCCGCAGCAGGAGATCCCCTTCGCCGCAGCCGAGATCGAGAACCTTGCTGCCATTTTCGATGAGTTGACAAATAATATCGTGCTCGTACTTGTATGGCCCGCAAGCGTTAGATGGCATACGTCAGGGATTCCTTTGACAAGTTGTTGAGAAAGCCGCGGATCATTTCCGTTTGTTGTTCGCATTCCAAAAGAAAAGCGTCATGCCCGTAATCGGATTTGATTTCGCAAAAGCTTACGGGAATTCCATTCATCTTCAAGGCTTTGACGACCTCCTTCGATTGGTAGGGGGGATAAAGCCAGTCGCTGCTGAAGGCGATGACCAGAAAACGCGCCTTCACGCCTTTCAACGCCGCGATGAGCGAAGGGCGCCCATCCGACAGATCGAAATAATCCAACGCTTTAGTGATATAAAGGTAACTGTTGGCGTCGAAGCGCTGCGTAAACGAAGCGCCTTGATATTGCAGGTAACTCTCCACCTGGAAATCCGTCAATAGGTTGAAACTGACGCGTTCGCGGTTTTGCAGGCGCCGCCCGAATTTTTCGTGCATGGATTGGTCGCTCAGATAACTGATATGCCCCACCATGCGCGCCACAGCCAGCCCCCGCGACGGGGGTTCGGAATCGTAATAATCGCCGTTCTTCCAGTTGGGATCAGCGACGATCGCCTGCCGTCCTACTTCGTTGAGGGCGATGTTTTGCGCAGAATGAATCGCCGTCGTGGCGATGGGGATGACGGAATGGACGAAATCGGGATAGGAAACGGCCCATTGCAGCGCCTGCATCCCGCCCATCGAGCCGCCTGCAACGCACAGCAGCCGTTTGATCCCCAATCGATCGATCAATCCCTTCTGAACATTCACCATGTCTTTGATGGTGATGAAGGGAAACGATAGGCCGTAGGGTTTTTGCGTTTCGGGATTGATGGATGACGGTCCCGTGGTTCCCCGGCAGCCGCCGATGCAATTGGAACAGATTACAAAGAATCGATCCGTGTCGAAGGCCTTGCCCGGCCCCACGAAATTGTCCCACCATCCCGGCTTGCGGTCGTGGGGAGTGTAATACCCCGCCGCATGGTGATCGCCCGATAAGGCGTGCAGCAGAAGGATGGCGTTATCCCTTTCCGGCGTCAGTTTTCCGTAGGTCTCGTAGGCGACGCGGATCGGACCCAGCTTGGCGCCGCAGTCCAATTCCAATTCGCGGGGCGGGACGAACAGAGTAAGAAACTGCTCCGAAACGATGCCCACCGATCCGGCTTCCGGTTTATAAGGTTCTTTGTCGGGTTCTTTTCCTTTTGTTGTCATAATCGCGAGCCTCTTGCATAATCACATCATTCATACCCCATGCCTGGGGGAGGTTGGAATGGAGTAGATTTAAGTCTAATAAAATCAACCCCCCTCTAACTCCCCCCCAACTTGGGGGGAGAATATATAAGCAGATTTTATCATTTTTGCAAGAGCCTCATTATCCCGATTATTATACCTGAGCCAAAGCTTGATCCAAATCTCCGATGATGTCGTCGATGTTCTCGATGCCGATGGAAAGGCGTACGAAGTCCGGCGTAACGCCGGCGGCTCGTTGTTCCTCTTCCGAAAGCTGCTGATGCGTGGTGCTGGCCGGGTGGATAATCAACGACTTGGCATCGCCTATATTGGCTAGATGGGAGAAGACCTTCACCTTCTCGATCAGCGTCTTGCCCGCTTGCAGGCCGCCTTTGACTCCGAAGCCCAGCAATGCGCCATACAATCCGCGCTTGTGATATTTCTTGGCGACGGCGTAATACGGATGCTCCGGCAAGCCGGGATAATTGACCCAGGACACTTTGGGATGGCTTTTCAAGAACTGCGCCGTTTTCATGGCGTTCTCGCTGTGCCGCTCCATGCGCAGGGGCAGAGTTTCCAGCCCTTGCAGGAAGAGAAACGCATTGAAGGGCGACATGGCGGGGCCAAAATCTCGCAACAGCACCACCCGCGCCCGGATGGCGAAGGCGATATTGCCCATGCCGGGGAAGTTGCCAAACGTTTCCCAAATGTTCAATCCATGATAGCTGGGATCGGGTTCGCTGAATTGGGGAAATTTGCCGTTGCCCCAGTTGAATTTTCCCGAATCGACGATGATCCCGCCGATGGAGGTTCCATGTCCGCCGATGAATTTCGTCGTCGAGTGCATGACGATGTCGGCGCCATGTTCAATAGGATTGACCAGGAAGGGACTGGGCGACGTATTGTCGATGATAAGGGGTATCCCTGCCTCATGAGCGATGGCGGCGACGGCTTCGATTTCCAACGTATCGAATTTGGGATTGCCGAGCGTTTCCGCGAACAAGGCTTTGGTTTTCGGCGTAATGGCTTTGCGGAAATTTTCCGGATCGTCCGGTTCGACGAATTTTACGTTCAGGCCGATTTGGGGAAACGTATAATGGAACAGGTTGTAGGTTCCGCCGTAGAGGCTAACGGAAGAGACGATCTCGTCTCCGGCCTTGGCGCAGTTAAGGCAGCTGAGAGTGCAAGCCGCCTGTCCCGAACTGACGGCTAAAGCGGCGACGCCGCCTTCCAACGCGGCGAGGCGCTTCTCCAACACGTCCGTTGTTGGATTCATAATACGGGTGTAAATATTGCCGAATTGCTTTAGGGCGAATAGATTGGCGGCGTGTTCGGAGCTATCGAAAACGTAGGACGTCGTTTGGTAGATAGGAACCGCGCGCGCGTTGGTGGCGCTGTCGGGCGTATGTCCCGCATGAAGCGCCAACGTTTCAAACCGCAAGTTTTGATCGGCCATAATTCGTGCTCCTTGTCGAACATCGGTATAATATAAAATTGCTGCTATTCGCCATTAAGCGGATTAGCGATGCTTATCCTAAAACGGTAGACTTGGCGAAGGGTGATGCAGCGGCGATGTTTTTTTCAGAGGGGATCCTCTTCGCGCCATCCGCTTGGTTGTATGCGCTTATAGAAGATAAAAAATAGTAGTCTTTGCCCGTTTGGAAAAGGCCTAAACCATCCTTGATAAGAAGATTTCTACATTTTATGTAGAGAATTATAGAAAAAATCGATTTTCTTTCCTTTTTCGGCGCAAAATAGCCCATGAATAGAGAATACTTACTCATGTTACTCGCAATGGGTAATTGAAGGAATCTTTTGCTATCGTCGTTTGAATCACGAAAACACGAAATGAAAAAGAAAAACACGAAAAAAGAAAAGAAAAACGGTTTACGCAAGGAATCACGTTGTGCGAAAGATTTTTCCGTGAAATCCAGAAGAATCCGCGATATCCGTGATTCGAAAATTCGTGGATTTCTCCATTTTATCGTGGTTTCGTGATTCAATAACGCAAAATAAATGAGGCCTATGCGCTTCGATTGAACAATTCTTCGCAATGACCACAAAATCCCTGCCTGGAAGACAAGCGAACATTTACTGCGTAATATGAGTTACTTGTTTCCGGCCCTGTACGAAGCCACGGCAATGAGTCCATGCGTTATTGCAACCGATTCAATATTGGAAAATGGAATAATTTTGGGAAATTCTAGTACGAATCCCGAATCGCTGGCGTACCGTCCACCTAGTTGAAATTGAAGGGCGATTCTGATATTCTCCTTCGATAATGCCGTTTTCGATATTTGGGAGTGATAACATGTCTAAGAATCGAATGGATCGCCGGGGATTTTTTGAGAAATCGCTTTGCGTCGCTACGGGAGCGGCGGCGGGATTTAGCTGGGAAGAAAAGACCTTACTGGCGCAAGAGGCGGACGCCGTCAAGCCGGATTCCGCGCCTATAGGCGCAGGCTTGCCGATGGGAAAAATTGGCGGCGTTTCCATCAGCCGCATTATCTGCGGCGGCAATCTCATCGGCGGCTATGCTCATTCACGGGATTTGATCTACGTCTCCTCGTTATTGCAAAACTATTTCACGCAAGAGAAAATCATTCAGACGTTGGAACGATGCGAAGAGAACGGCGTCAATACCGTCGTAACCAACGTCAATCCCCGCGAAGGCGACGCCAAAACCACGGAGATCCTGCGCAAATACCGCCAGGAGCGCGGCGGCGCCATTCAATGGATCGCCCAATGCCAGCCGACATCGGAAGATATCGAATCCAACATTCGGATCGCCGTGGACAACGGCGCTTCCGGCGCTTTTCTTATGGGCGGGTTGAGCGATTTATGGGTTAAAAACAAGAGGCTCGATCTCATCGCTAAAGCGGTAGAGACGATCAAGAAGAACGGGATTATCGCGGGCGTCGCAGGGCATTCGCTGCATGTTCCTATGGAATGCGAGAAAGCGGGAATCGATCCCGATTTCTACGTTAAAACCTTTCATCGCGACGATTACTGGTCCGCCACGCCCAAAGAAAACCGCGTGGATTTCAGCGTCGATATCGCTTCGCATAAGGAGCATGACAAGGATCACGACAATATTTGGTGTATCGATCCCGAAGAGACGGCGGCGTTCATGAAAACCGTCAAGAAGCCTTGGATCGCCTACAAAGTCCTGGCGGCGGGCGCCATTCATCCCCAAGAAGGCTTCCGCTATGCTTTCGAAAAAGGCGCGGATTTCATTTTGATCGGCATGTTCGATTTCCAGGTGACGGAGGATGTTCTTATCGCCAAAAAAATCCTTTCGGAAAAATTGCCGCGCGAACGGCCTTGGTTCGCCTGATGAATGATGAATGATGAATGATGAAAAACATGGGATGTTTCAAGGGCAGAAATGATCTTGCCTTAACGTCCAGTCTCCCTGTCGCCTTTTCGCCTAGGTGGGTTGCGCTTCGCTTTAAGCCCACCCTATGCAACTTTTCTTGGATTGAATCACGAAAACACGAAGGAAAAAGAAGGACGCGAAAATAGCAAAAAAAAATTAGAAAAGGATTTCGTTAGGGATAACGGCGGGAAAGGATTTCTTCCGTGGAATCCAAAAATCTTCCGAGAAATCCGCGATTCGAAATTTTCATGGTATTGCGATTCTATAACTCAGCAAGAAAAGAATATTCGCTTCTGCTATTGACTCATCCCTCCGACTTGCGGGTAAAGATCAGCCCAAAGGACAAGGGAACGGAAATGCGCAGTATGAAATTATTATCTTAAGGTATGATGCGATGTCTAAAATCCAGAAATCCAACGAAAATCGCCGCCGCTTTTTGCAAAAATCCGCCGCCGCCTCGGCGGGAGCGGCGCTAGGCTTCGGCTTCGAGGAAAGTATTCTGCGCGCAAGAGCCGAGGATGCGCCCGCCGCCAAACCGTCCAGCGCGGCAGTTCGAGATTTCCCGCAAGGAAAACTGGGAAACCTCTCCGTCAGCCGCCTCATCTGCGGCGGCAACCTCATCAGCGGCTTCGCCCATAGCCGCGATTTGTTATACGTATCTCCGTTGTTGAAGCATTATTTCACAGACGAAAAGGTCTTCGATACGCTGGAACTTTGCGAGGAGATGGGCATTAATAGCGCCATCCTGCGCCTCGATGAGGATACTCTGCGCATCATCAATCGCTACCGCAGCGAGCGCGGCGGCCAAATCCAATGGATCTGCCAGGCGAAAATTACGCCCAATGATCTAACCACCGAACCCAATAAAGCCATCGACGCCGGAGCGCTCGCCGTCTTTATCCACGGCGGCGTCGGCGATAGTTTCGTTGGGGAAGGGCGCGTCGATCTTTTGGGCAAGGCGCTCGAAAACATTAAGAAGCAAGGTGTTCCCGGCGGTCTGGCGGGTCATGCTCTGGAGTCGGTTCAAGCCTACGAGAAAGCGGGGATTGGCGCCGATTTCTATATGAAGACCATCAATAGCAAAAGCTATTGGTCCGCCGGTCCCATGCCCAGACTGGACAGCGTTTGGGAGGAAACGCCCCAAGAAACCATCGCTTTCATGAAAACCGTTAAAAAGCCTTGGATCGGTTATAAAATTTTGGGAGCGGGCGCCATTCGTCCCGAAGAAGGCTTCCAGTACGCATTCGAAAACGGCGCCGATTTCATCTGCGTCGGCATGTTCGATTTCCAAATCGCCGAGGACGTCATCATCGCCAAAGATATCCTGGCGGATAAACTCAAACGCGAACGCCCGTGGTTTGCTTAATGTAAATGGAGTAGAAAATAGTGGGCTACGCTTCGCTTTGAGCCCACCCTACGCGACTACTTCGCTCGCAAGTTATAGGGACCGTTCGAGAACGGAGTACGAGTTTCTTTTTTGTCGCGTTTTTGAATCACGAAATCACGAAAAGGCTAGAATTGCACGAAATTTTTGAACCACGAATAGCGCGGATTCTTTTTAATTACACGGAAAAATCGTTCTCAAAACGCGATTCTTCGAGCCAACGTAATTTTCCTTTTTTTCGTGTTTTCATTTTTTATTTCGTGATTTCGCAATTCAATACGATAAGCAAAATAACTCCATCTTGTTTTTATTGCGCATAACATGAGTTATATATTCATAATCCTTATGGAGTAATAAACTATCGTGAAAAATCTCAATTCGAACGCACCGTTGCAACGCCGCCGTTTTTTAAGTTCCGCCGCCCTTGCCGCTGGCGGATTGGCTTTGTCCTCGCGCGCCTCGGCGCAGAACTCCGCGCCCGCTGGCGATCCCGTCAAAATCGCTTTGATCGGCGCAGGAACTCAAGGCCAAACGCTGCTGGGCGTTTGCATGAAAGCGCTCAACGTCCGCGTTGTGGCGGTTTGCGATATTTGGGAAGCCTATAATCTCAACCAAGCATCCCGCATCCTGGCGGGTTTCAAGCAAGAGCCGCATCTCTACATTGATTACCGAGAAATGCTCGCTAAGGAAAAAGAACTGGAAGCGGTGGTCATCGCTACGCCCGACTTCTGCCATGCGGAACAAACCATCTCATGCCTTCAGGCCGGTTTTCCCGTCTATTGCGAAAGTCTCATGTCCAATACCATTGAAGGCGCCAAGAAGATGGTTCAGGCCACTAAAGAGACGGGCAAACTGCTGCAAATCGGCTTCCAACGCCGCAGCAATCCCCGCTATCGCTTCGCTTACGAACATATTGTCAACGAAACCAAAATGCTGGGTAAAATTTCCGCCGCCAATGGACAATGGAACCGTCCGGTGCAAACCGACCGCGGATGGCCCAAGCGCGCGCCCCTCGCCGAAGCGGCGCTGAGCCAATACGGCTACGCCTCCATGCAGCAATTCCGCAATTGGCAATGGTACAAAGAATTAGGCGGCGGCCCCCTTGCTGAGTTGGGTTCGCATCAGCTCGACGTGTTCAACTGGTTTACCGGCATGACGCCTAAATCCGTCATGGCTTCCGGCGGAACGCTCTTTTACGACAAAGAGAGCCATCAATGGAGCGATACGCTGATGGCGATCTTCGAATACGCATCGGAAAAGGAAAATCTGCGCGCCTTTTATCAGACCGTCAATTCCAACAGCAACTTCGGCCATATCGAAAATTTTATGGGCGATCAGGGAACGCTCTATCTTTCCGAATCCGCCGCCCGCGTTAAGGTTTACCGCGAACCGGCGGCCCCCGATTGGTCCAAGTGGGTGAAACTGGGGATTCTGGAATCGGAAGAAAAACCGAAGGAGGAGAAAAAGCCGGAGGGCGCGGTTCTCGACGTGCAGGAGACGGTGATTCCTCCCAGTTTCAATCTGCCGGTCAAGTCGAGCGATCCGGTTTTCAAGCCGCACTTAGAAAATTTCTTCAACGCCGTTCGCGGCAAGGAAAAACTCAACTGCCCCGCCGAGACCGCCTATCCGGCGACGGTGTTGACGCTGAAAATCAACGAAGCGGCGCAAAGCGGGCAGAAGATCGAATTCAAGCCGGAAGATTTTCTTGTTTAAAGAATTTCGGAATTTATTGATATGCCGGTTATATAATCATTGATGGGTCAAAAAACGCGACCCATCCTACTTTATTTATGAATAAGACTTGCCTTCTGCTCGCCGTCTTCTTCGTTTGTCTATCGTTCGCCGCTTCGGCGGCGGAAGAAGCCAAGCCTCCATTACTCGGCGACGAGAGCGATGGCAGCCGCGCCGTTCCCGTGCATTGGATTCCTTTGCTTGACGAAGCGGGCGTGGAAATTTCTCCCGATGACGATCCGCTGCTGCCCTTTTCGCCGCGCCAGACTTGCGCCAACAAATGCCATAGTTACGACGCGATTCAAACCGGCTGGCATTTCAACGCCGCCGTCAACGCAGCCGCTGGCCGTCCGGGCCATCCGTGGATTTTCGTCGACGCGGCAACGGGAACGCAAATACCCCTTTCGTTGCGCACATGGCCCGGCGCCATCGATCCCGCGCAGGCGGGATTGACGCCGTGGAAATTCGCACTGAATTTCGGGCGACAGTTGCCCGGCGGAGGCTACGTGGAGACTGCGTCCTCCAGCGATCCCGCCGAGACCATGCGCTTATTCGTTTCCGGCCAGTTGGAGATTAACTGTCTTGCTTGCCACGACGCCGATCCCGCTCACGACCAAGCGGAATACGCCGTCCAGATCGCCCGCCAGAATTTGCGCTGGGCTGCGGCATCGACCAGCGCCTTCGCTTTCGTTTCCGGCTCGGCCAAAAATATGCCGGATACGTACGATTATCAAATGCCGGAACCGCCTAGCGATCCTCAACTGATCCCGCCTTCGATCGCGTATAAAAACGGAACCTTCGACGATAAGAAGCGAGTCTTTTTTAATATCGTCAGAAAAATTCCTAACGAGCGCTGTTATTTCTGCCATTCCACTTCCGCCGTGAACGAAGCGAATTTGGGCGAATGGGCGGAGGATGAGGATGTCCACGTCGCTGCCGGGCTGGCCTGCGTTGATTGCCATCGCAATGGTTTGGATCATAACATGATTCGCGGGTATGACGGGGAAGCGCAGTTCTCCAACAATCCCCTCGCGCCCGCCGCGACTTGCGAGGGCTGCCATTTGGGCGTAGAAGGATTGGATGCGCCCGTTGCAGGCCGCTTCGCCGCGCCGCAGCCCCGGCACGCTGGGATTCCCCTCATCCATTTTGAAAAGCTGGCTTGCACCGCCTGCCATTCCGGACCTTGGCCTCAACATCAAACAGGCCGCGTCAAGACATCGCTGGCTCACGGCTTGGGAACGCATGATGTTGATAAAGCCAACGACGCGGCGCCGCTGATCGCCTCGCCCGTCTTTGCGCGACAGGCCAATGGCAAAATCGCGCCGCATAATCTCGTCTGGCCCGCCTATTGGGCGACGATCAAAGAGAACGAAGGAACGCCCATCCCCATTACCATTGTCAATCAAGCGGCGGCCAAGGTGCGCGAAGCTTCCTCATTCGCATCGATTACGCCGGATTTCATTCGCAACATACTGCAACAACTCGCTTCGGATTCGAAGTTGCCGGGGCGTCCCGCTTATATTAGCGGCGGCGTTCTTAGGCAATTGGACGAGAAAGGCCAGATCGCCGCCTCTGCGCAGGAAGCCGCTAAACCTTATCTTTGGCCTATCGCCCACAACGTTCGACCGGCGGCGCAATCGCTGGGCGCGCGCGGCTGCGCCGACTGCCACGCCTCCGATTCGCCCTTCTTCTTTGGAAACGTCGCCGTCGATTCGCCGCTGTCTTCCGACCGGGAAACCGCCAAGAGGATGATTGAATTTCAAGGATTGTGTCCGGAATACATAAAAGTTCTGGCTTTTACATTTCACTTTCGTTTTTTTTATAAACTTACATTGCTGCTATCGGCGCTCGTCATTGCTATGATTGTTCTTACTATAATTGTAAATAGCATGAATCGTTGGATGAACATTCGGAATGATGAATGATGAATGATGAATGATGAATGATGATCTCCTATACAGGATAAAATGTCGGATGGGTTGCGTTATTTGACCTATCAATATTTTATAATGTTGAGCTTCATGCATAATTCCATTTTTCCTCCCCCAAGTTTGGGGGGAGAATTTAAAAAGTAGACTTTATCAATTTTACAAGAACCTCATGTTTTTAGCGGTATACTATGAAGAAATATTCTTGTTTCATCGCTCTTACAACCTTGGCGCTATTGGCGGCTACGGGATTTGGCGCTTGGCTTTTTTCTTCGCGCTATCTTTCTGGCTATACTCTTCTTCTCCACGTCGCCGCATCCGCTATTTTTTCAACAGCATTGGCGATATGGATTTTTCTGTCGGCGCCGGACTATCATTTAATCCACATAAATGTTATTCCTCTTAGCATAAAAATACTATTTTGGTTGATTGCATTACTGTCATTGCCATTAATACTATCCATCGCGGCCAGTCTTTATCCGCTGGCGTCCACAGCTATGCAAAAAACTCTTATCCAATGCCATCGCTACAGCGCGGCGTTGATGACTTTAGCGGTTGTTATTTTTTTATTCGTAAACAAACAATCCTTTTCCAGCGGCGAGGAATCCTCTCATTGACGCCCAATCCATCGCCCCAGCATTAATTCCAGAATCTCATCGCTTCGCCCATGAAGCGATGGCGGCGGTTTTCGAGATATTCGTCTCCCATCCCGACGCCTCCTACGCCGCACAAGCCGCCCGCGCCGCCTTCGACGAACTCGACCGTCTCGAAGGCGAACTCAGCCGCTTCATCGAAAGCAGCGACATTTCCCGTATCAACGCGGCGGATTCCGGCGAATCGATTATTCTTGGCTTAGACGCTTTCGATTGTCTTCGACAATGCGGGATTATTTTTCGAGAAACCAACGGCGTTTTCGATATTACTATCGGTCCTTTGATCGATCTTTGGCGAGGGAATCGAACGCCCAGTGAAAATGAAATCGCTGCCGTCCGCCGCCGGATTGGATTGTACCGTCTTCATCTGGACGAAGACCGTCATGCGGCGCGCTTCGATGGCGAACCTCCAATAGTCGATCTTGGCGGCTTCGGCAAAGGCTACGCCCTCGACGCGATGGCGGCGCTTTTGCAAGATTGGGACGTTTTATCCGCTTTCCTCCACGGCGGCGGCAGTACCGCCTTGGCGCTCGATCCTCCGCCGGGGATGCCAGGCTGGCCGGTTACGATAAGTAATCCCTTCCCGCCGGGACAAACGCTCGCCAGCCTCAGCCTGCGCCATCGCGCCCTCAGCGCTTCGGGAATGCGCAAAGGCCGCCATATTATCGATCCCCGCACGGCGCAGCCGGTTCTTTTCAACCGCGCCGCTTGGTCAGGCGCTCCCGCCGCCGCCGAGGCCGACGCTCTTTCCACTGCTTTTATGGTCATGACGTTTGATGAAATCGAACAATATTGCGCCAGTCATCCCAACGTCAAAGGCGCCATTCTTATGGAAGAAAATGCCCAAAAGGAGAATCCGCTGCGTTATTACGGATTATGGGAAATCGGTAAGTAAGTCAACGATGCGCATTCCAACTGCAAAGCTGGCCGTAAAATCATGCATTATTAAGGATTGCTACGAATCTGCTTGACAACCCCGATTTTTCTTTGAAAATTGAACTTAGCGAATCTTGCGAAAAGGGAGAAACCGTTATGCCGAAAAATCATTCTATCGATCGCCGCCGTTTCCTCATGAAATCCGCCGCCGTTGCGGGCGCCGCCGCCGGATTCAGTTTCGAAGAGCAGAACCTGCTTGCCCGCGCCGAAGAAGCGCCCGCCGCCGTCCCCAGCGGCGACAAGAAAATCCCCTTCGGAAAAATCAAGAATCTGACCATCAGCCGTCTTTTCTGCGGCGGCAACCTCATCGGCGGCTGGGCGCATAGCCGCGATTTGGTCTACGTCTCCGAACTAGTCAAAGCCTACCACACCGACCAAAAGGTTTTCGATACTCTGGAACTGGCGGAAGAGAACGGCATTAACACGATTTTGACCAATCCCCGTTCCGACCGCGTCATCAACGCTTATTGGAAAGAGCGCGGCGGCCAGATTCAATGGATTTCCGATTGCGCTTGGGGCGAGACGATCAAGGAAGGCATCAAGCGTTCCGTCGATAGCGGCGCGCACGCCGTCTACGTGCAGGGAGGCATCGCCGATAACGCCGTGCGCGACGGCAAGACCGCTCTCCTCGGCGAAGCCCTGGATTACATCAAAGAATTGGGCGTTCCCGGCGGTCTGGGCGCCCATTGCCTGGAGACGGTGCAAGCCTGCGAAGCAGCGGGATTCAAGCCCGATTTTTGGGTGAAAACGCTGCACCCCGATAACTATTGGTCGGCCACTCCCAAAGAAGAGAGGCCCAAAGGCAATATCCCGCCTCACGACAATATGTGGTGCACCAATCCCGCGGAAACGATCGAGTATATGAAGTCGATCAAAATCCCCTGGATCGCATTCAAAGTCATGGCCGCTGGCGCCGTACCTCCAAAAGATGGCTTCCAGTTCGCCTTTGAAAGCGGCGCCGATTTCGTTTGCGCGGGCATGTTCGACTTTCAGGTCGTCGAAGACGCCATCATCGCCAGCCAAATCCTCAACGATAAAGAACTAGACAAAAAGCGTCCCCGCCAATGGACGGCGTAATTTGCGCATCCATTTTGAGGATGGAAAATAGCACAGCGTTTGACATAGGAATAATCAGGCAATCATGAACCGCATTCTCGCGCTTTCTTTAGGGGCCGGATTCTGTTTTTTGTTCCTGGCCGATGGGATTTACGGCGATGGCGAGATATCGATGACTCATCGAATCGTCGACGAACGCGGCCCGATAAATCCTTGGACGAAAATCTTGGCGGATATCGATGGCGACGGCCTGCAAGATATTGTCATCGGCGGGCAGAGCGGTCCTCTGGTTTGGCATCAAAGCCCGCAATGGGAAAAGCGTCCCATCGCCGAAGGCGGATACAATACCGTCGACGGCGAAGCGGCGGATATCGACGGCGATGGCGATCCCGATATCGTCATGGGCGGCCTCTTCTGGTACGAGAATCCGGGGAAATTCGATAAGGCGAATCCATCATTCTGGAAGACGCATACAATCGCCAGCCACCCTACGCACGATATTGAAATCGCCGATCTGGATAAAGACGGGAAACTCGATATCGTCACCCGCGATCAGTCCGAATTCGGCGCGAAAAAAGGGAATGAAATCCATCTTTGGCTTCAGCAAGAAAACGATCGATGGAAAGAAGCCGACATTTCCTGTCCGCATGGCGAGGGAATCGATTTGGCCGATATCGACCGCGACGGCGATGAAGATATCGTTATCGGCGGCGTCTGGTATGAAAATCCGGGGAAAATCGATGCGGCCTGGACGGCTCGCTCCTACGGCGAGTGGCATCCCAACGCCACAGTTCAAGCGGCGGACATCAACGGCGATGGACGTTTGGATATGGTCTTGACTCCCTCCGAATTGAAAGAACAGTTCTATAAGATTTCCTGGTTCGAAGCGCCGCCCGATCCAAAGCAAGATTCTTGGAAAGAACATGTAATAATTCCAAAAATCGAATGCGTCATCCACGGCTTGCAAACAGCTGACATAAATGGCGACAGCTCGATCGACGTCATCTATTCGGAAATGCACCAAGGCCAGGACCCGGATGAATTCGTCATTATGCTCAACCTCGAACAAGGCGAGAAGTGGATAAAACAAACAGTCTCCACTCGCGGCTCGCATTACATCCAAGCGGGGGATGTGGATGGGGACGGCGATATCGACTTGATGGGCGCCAACTGGAGCGGCGAGTATCAGCCTGTTGAATTGTGGATGAATAATTAGTTAGTAAAAAAGTAGCATGGGGCAGGTTTTTTGATCCATTGTTATTGAGGAATTTTAAAAATGATGGATCGAATGAGGCGACCCATCCTGCGATTCATGAATTCACTATTGCCTCATCATCACCGCCTCTGCTGGCAGCCATTGGATTAAGACGTTTTCCTGTGGGTAAGCGTGGCCTTTGTGTTGGCGGAAACCTTCGCCGTATTCGCAGTCGTATTCCGCTCCGCGCCTTCGCGCCCATTCTTTCATCGATTCCACGTAACAATCGACATTATAAAATATTACATCATATTTATTTAAAAAGCCATTATTCACAGTAATATTATATATAACCTTTTAATTATCAATGGGTTATGGTTTATGCTTCATTAATTATCAAAAAATATTATATTTTTAATAATTTCCTCTTGACAAATACATCCATAATGTAGTAATTTTAATTAATTTGTGATATTCGAGGAGAATGATTTTATGAAAATTGCTTTTCAGACCATTCTTTGTGGACCACAAATAAAAAATTGTTCAAATCTTTTTTTAGAATTACGGGAATTGGGATATGACGGTGTTGAAATAGCTCAAACACCCTCTATGTTGCCTAATGTCAAGGATTTAAAATCACTTCTAGAAGATACGAATTTGAAATTTGTAGGTTTTGCAGGGGGAAAGCTTTGGAAACGCTTTGATTATTGTGAAGAATTCAAACCGTTTTATTTATATATCGAAAATTGGCATGAAAAATCATGTAAAGAAGCAATATCTAGAGGTTTTAAACTTGCTTTACATCCCCATGCCTATAAAAAAATTCATAATTACGAGTTATCGAAAAAAATATTAGAAGATCATCCTGAAATATTTTTTTTGCCAGATACAGCGCATCTCTATTTTGCTAAAGATAATCCTGCAATAATTATAAAAAGAGAATCAAATCGTATTGCTGCTATTCATTTGAAGGATTGGTCTCCAATTTATGGTCGTTCTTTTCACCGTTATGCTCGCGGCTTTATTGAATTGGAAAAAGGGGAAGTTTTTGCCGATTCATCAAATTTAAGTGAATTTATTAAAGTTATCACAAATATTGATGAAGAACGAAATCTAAATGGAGAAAAATATTCAAATGAGTTGTTTTTTAAGGATTTATGGTTAGTCATCGAACAGGATTACACTCCTTCTGATCCAATTGATTGTGCAAGATATTCCATAGATTGGTTAAATGAAAAAGGTATTAGTGTAGATAAAAAATATCCGTTACGTTATCCTTCCCATATAAATTTGAAGACGTCCAAACAAATATGTACTTACGAAAAAAAAGCTGAATATTATAACGCCTTGGTAAATATTACAAAAATGAAGGATATTAAATCATTTTGTGATTTCATTCTGTCATCATTGCAAAAAATAATTCCTTGTAAATGTATATCTATATGGGAACACAGTCCTACAAATATGCTGACGATTTACCCAAATAATAAACCTACTACCGGCTCGCTTCGACTTCTTTCATTTTGGCCTAATGAAAAAATACAATATAATAACCCTTATTTACGAAGTTGTGATTCATGTCTTTTTGGTGAAGCTATCGATTCTCAAGAAGTGGAAATTTTTGATTTAACAAATATTTGTCATGATAAACCGCATTTAAAATTTCGTATGAATGAACCTGACGCGCTCATTAAAGAATTTAGCCTAAAAAAGATGGTTTCTATTCCGATTTTAAATACCTATAATCCTAATCAATTTGTACTTGTCATTAATCTTTTCCCTGAAGATAACATTGATTTGGATAATACACAAAGGGAGTGGATGGAAATAGGCAACTCTATAGCCATCGCTTTTGAAACCATATTAGAAGATATTTGTCAATCTACTGCATCTACGATCAATAATCTTCTTGTTAAAGAAAAAACATTAAAAGATTTTTTAGGTAGGGCAAAAGATAATATTCAGTTGGAAATGAAATGTGAAGGAATTACAATATTTCTAGTAAATGAATATAAAGATAAATTAGAACCCCATGAATCAACTGGTATTCAATGGGAAGAAAATTTAGAGATAGATAAACGATACTATAATTATGGAGAGGGGAAAACGGGGAATATTTGGAAGAATGGTATGACATTATTGACTGATGATCCACGGAAATTAGAAGGAAATAAAGGTAAAAGTTGGGAAATTGTAAAGTCTTCAGATAAATTTTCCACTTTATTTTTTCCATTAAAGGATTGTATGAATGATGTTATAGGTGTTATTCGTTGTAGAAATAGAAATATTGAATCCACATCATATTGTTTACCAAATATGTTTTCTGAAAGTGATGTATCTATATTAGATGCAATATGCCAAATGGTAAGCCCTCATTTATCCATTCGGCTTGCAGAAGAAAGAAAAGCAAAAACATTATCTCGAATTTCTCATGAATTGAAAAATCCTATTACTGCTATACTAGGTGCAATAAGTGCAATAGATAGAGAAACAAAAATTAATAAATATAGATTTCGTTATCCATATATTGACGAAATTAAATCTTATTGCGAATTAGCAAAAAGAATAATTAGCAAAGCAGATTTCTATCGTTTTCAACAAAAAGAGTTCATTTTGAATATAAAATGTATCTATTTATTGAAAGATATTTTTGAACCAGTAAGAACGCAAATTGAGATATTGTTACTTGATCGTAATTTCTCTTCAAGAAATATTAAACACGATTCTTTCCAAGAAATCCAACAATTATATGTTGATCATAATTATTTTCAATCAGTTTTTTTTAACCTTTTAACAAATTCAATAAAATTTGCATTTGATGATCCTGAAAAATTTAAAGTAAATGTTAAGACAAAGGGGGAGAAACGTGGATATAAAATAATTTTTGAAGACAATGGAGTGGGAATTCCTGAAGGGTGTGAGAAAAAAATATTCATGGAGGGTTATCGAGGTCCGAATGTAGACGAATTTAATGTTTCAGGAGATGGTATTGGTTTATGGATTGTTAAGGAAATCTTAGAAGCGCATAATTGTACAATTCAAGTAACGAAGAATAAAAATCCAACGACTTTTGAAATATTTATTCCAAGAGAATTGGAAACTTCTCCAAAATGGTATAATCCACCCAAAAGAATGGAGGAATAAAAATATGACTCGAGTTATGTTAATAGATGATGAGCAAATATGGTTAAAAGAATATAAACGTGCCCTAGAATATGAAAAATATGAAATAATTTCATTAAAAAATCCAGATGAAGTTTATACTTATTATCAAAATAAATTAAATCCAAAACCGGATATAATTATTTTGGATATAATGATGAATTCAAAAAGGTATAAGAATGATGATGGATTTTCTCAAGGTATGAGAACTGGAATATTATTTTATCCGAAATTAAAAGAATTTTTTCCCGATGTACCTATTTTAGTTTTAACCAATGTCGCTGATCCAGAGAAAAGAAATGATATAATTCAAACAACGGGAAATGAGAAACTTTTCATGAAAATAGATACAACGCCAACAAATCTTATAAATATAATTAAGGGTGAACTGAAAGGTTGATATAATTATGTATCATGAATTCATATTGAATATAATTATTGGACAAATAACTACATTGCATCATGAAATATTAGAGTTAGATAATTTTGATGGAAATGAAAATATTGCTTATAAAATTGTTCGTCAAAAAATTAAAAAACTTGAATTTTTGGTATATTTAAATAATCATGATTTATGGAATGATAGCGAATCGTCAATCGGTGCTATAGAAAATATGATACAAAAATCTAAATCCTTTGATAAAGACCACTATCAAGAATATATAGTTAATGTATTGAAAAAGATATTGGAAATAACAAAAGATCCTACAGTAAAGAAGGTGTGTGAAAATAATATTAAATATTTCGAATTTTTGTTTATACCTCCTCAAGAAGATTAAGATTAAAGAATGGTATTTTTAAAAAAAGAATATACAAACTTGTAGTCCAGTCAAGCCCAAATATCGTATTTAATACTGTCTCGCCTTCACCGCCACCCCCGGCAGCCATTGGAATAATACACTCTCCTGCGGGTAGGCGTGGCCCTTATGCTGCCGGAAGCCTTCACCGTAAAGACGTATTGCAATGGATCAAGAAGCAGTTTTAGATACCGTCAGACAATTCAAAAAAGCGTTAGAGTCGTTCAATATTCAGGTGGAACAGCTTATTCTTTACGGCTCTTATGCCGTCGGCGCCGCTTGTGAAGACAGCGATATCGACTTGGTTGTCATCTCGCCCAACTTTTCCGATATGAGCTATTGGGAACGCA
>JBFMBP010000118.1 GCA_040755155.1 Candidatus Omnitrophota bacterium
CTCATTACTTGCCCTTCCTTTTTATCTGTGATAGTATCGAATGGCTGGAATATGGGGGGAAATATTGCTGGGAAGAGACAGGAGAAGAATCCTTGAACGCCTCTCGAACCGCTTATAAAGAAGAAATGGAACGCCCTTCCAAGAATGAATTTCTGGATGGGACCGAACTGGAACTCAGAGAAAAAGACGCCTATCGCATCGTACG
This sequence comes from Candidatus Omnitrophota bacterium, assembly GCA_040755155.1. Classification (NCBI taxonomy): domain Bacteria; kingdom Pseudomonadati; phylum Candidatus Omnitrophota; species Candidatus Omnitrophota bacterium. The sequence goes on from JBFMBP010000118.1 coordinate 206, forward strand.
TAAAAATATGTTATGGTCGATGGGTTTGGGGGCGATTCCCATTCCTCTCGTCGATTTCATCAGCGTAGCCGCGTTCCAGGCCAAAGCGCTAAAAGAATTATCTGATCTTTACGATATTCCCTTCTTCCACCACACGGTGAAAAACCTAGTGGCCACGCTGATCAGCGGATATGGAACGGTTTACTTTGGCCAAGCTCTCGCCGTCAGCGCCAGCAAAGCGATCCCCGTTCTCGGCCCGCTAGCCAGTTTGACATCTTTGCCGATCATGGCGGGCGCATTAACTTACGCCACGGGGAAAATCTTTATTCAGCATTTCGAATCCGGCGGTACTTTTTTGACCTTCGATCCGAAGAAAGTGCGGAACTATTTCCACGAATATTTCCAGGAAGGATTGAAAGAAGCCGCCAAATTTGGCAAACAACCATCTGCGGAAAGCCAAGCGCCGCACGCCGCAGCCAAAGAGGCTCCAGCAACAGCCAAAGAACCGCCGGCCGAGAAGAAAGAAACTCCGGCGGAAGTCCATGAGCCGTTCGCCGCGAATAATGAAGAACCAACGGAATCCAAAGAAACAACCATGAAGAAAGCAGCGGCCAGTGAAAGCAAAGAAACATCCGGAGGAGGGAAAAAAGAGACTGTCGTTGCGAGCAAAGACGCTTCGAAAAAAGCGCCAGGCCGTTCCTAGTGGTCTATTTCAATTGATTTTTATAGTTTCGTTATTGAAAAACTCCCTCACCCTAATCCTATCCCAGAGGACGAGGGAACAATTTCCATTGAAATAAAGCACGAGTATATCCGCCTGTTGGATAGAGGGTAGAGTCAATGCATATTCTTATCTATCTTGCCTTATGCGCGCTGGTCGGCTTAATAGGAAAAAACCGCAAATTCGGTTTTTGGGGATATTTTTTTGCGTCGATCATTTTTACCCCTATTGGAGGATTGCTTTTAATCGTTCCCTCGGAGAAACATACTTCTTAACGAACGCAAAACCAATCCATATCCAAACGAATCCAAAAGCGCAAGCGTTAATTCTATTCGTTATCCTAACCTTTTGCATTGGCCAGAAGGACGAGAGGAATAGAATAAAAAAGCCGGACTTACCGAAACCACGAAACGGTTTATACTATTCCGTTCCCGGCATTGGACGCCGCGCGAATTTCCGTAGGGATGCCAATAAGGCGTGAGGCAAGCATGGAACCAATCCAAGAAACGGCGTCTGCGAAAAAACCCAGCCTTTGGCGAAGGTTGCGCGCCTGGTGGGTAAGGCGGCGGTTCGCCATTCAGATAGGTCTCGCCATCTTTATGCTTCTCTTTTTATATTTTTGGAACAATATCGTCATTTCCGTCCATTCCGGAGAGTTGGCCGTCTTATGGCTTCGATTCTTCGGGGGCACCGTTTTGGATCGCACCTACGGCGAGGGCATCCATCTTATTTTCCCCTGGGACAGAATGTACATTTACGACGTGCGCGTGCAAAATCTGGAAGACGAGTTCAGCGTATTGACTGTGGATGGCCTGAACGTCGAAGTTTCTATTTCCATCCGTTTTCGTCCCGTACCGGAAACGCTGGGCATTCTTCACAAAAACCTGGGGCCCGATTACATCCAAAAGATCATTTCCCCGGAAATCCAATCCGTCCTGCGCGTTATCATCGGCCAGCTGCATCCGGAAGAAATCTTTACCACTCAGCGCGATATTCTTCGAACCGCCATCCGCGAATCCTTATTGCAAATGTCGGAAAAAAACATCAAACTGGACGACCTTCTCATCAAAAAAATCATGCTTCCGCCTAAAGTCAAGGACGCAATCGAAAGCAAACTGCGGCAACAGCAAATCGCTTTGGAATACGAATACCGCTTGTTGGAGGAAGAACAGGAAGCCAAACGCAAGAAAATCGAGGCGCAGGGCATCCGCGATTTTCAGGATATCGTTTCCGATGGCATATCACAGCCGTTGCTGCGGTGGCGCGGCATCGAAGCGACTTTGGAATTGGCGAAATCGCCCAACGCCAAAATCGTCATCATCGGCGGCCCGCAGGACGGCCTGCCGCTTATTTTGAATACGGGAGACGCCCTATCCGGTATTCCGCAATCGGCTTCCGCCGCCATCCCCACGGTGACGGAAATGATTCCCTCTTTCAATACGAATTTCAACACTAGTTTCCGTTCCAGCAGCGGCGGACTTTTCCATTGATCCGCAAGCAGAGAGATCGGCGGGCTACGCTCCGCTTTTTGCCTACCCTACGACGTCGCTTTGTCCCCTTGTCGCTTTTGGCGGGCTACACATCGCTTTGAGCCCACCCTACGACTTTGAGACTGGGAGACTAGGGGACTTATCCCCATTTCGCCTTGTCCCCTTGTCCCCCCTTGTCCCCTTGTCGCTTTTGGTGGGCTACGCTTCGCTTAGAGCCCACCCTACATAGTTCTCCATTCCCAGAAATGAAAAACGCCGGTTTCGTCCTCGACGGCGGCGGCGGCGGCGTATCCTTCTTTAACGTCAATCGTTTTTATCGTCCAACGCTCTCTCTCATTCGCCGGATCATGAATGGTTAAACGAACCTCCTCATCATTCGGATCGGTGGATACTTCAAAACTATCCAAAGGAATCGAGAGGCCCATCCCTTGGGCTTTGATATACGCCTCCTTGCGCGTCCAACAATGGAAAAACGATGGAATGCTTTTAATATTGGCGGCTTCTTGCGGCGAAAAGAAACGCCTGGCTATGGATTCGTATTCGATATTCTCGCGCATCCATTCCACATCCACACCGATGCGGCGCCGCTCGGCGACGGCGATCAAGGCCATCAGATGGCTATGCGATAGATTGAACTCGATGGGGCTGTTGGCGAGGTATGGCTTGCCGTAATCGTTGTTTCGATACGCGATTTCCTGAGAATCGATGGACAAATAGCGGCTGAGGATTTCCCGCAATGCGCCGTGGGATGCGATAAACCGGTTTCGATGCTTGGGGAAGCAAAAACGATCCGTCCGGACGCGCTCTTCTTCCGAGAGAAGAAGATAGAAGCGGCCCAAGGTTTGCGGCGTGATGTCGAGATGGGCGCGCCATACATGGACTTCTTGCGGACAGAGTATCAGAGAAGCGGGGGGATCGCTCCAAACTGCTGGGCGGGAATCCGCGTTCATGCCAGCATCCCATTGAGATTATGCGCGATGGCTTCGATCAACGCTTTCTGTTCGCGATGGAGGAAAAAATGATCGCCGGGAAACAATTTCAACTCCGTTGACGCGCTGGTTTGGACGCTCCAACCCTCCAATTCCTCCCGGCGAACTTCGGCGTCATCCAGGCCGCCGAATATGTTTATCGGCATGGTCAAGGGCAGCTCGTGTTTATAGGTATAGGTTTCGTGCATTCGAAAATCCGCCCTTAAAGCGGGCAATACCAGTTCCATGAGTTCGGCGTTGTTCAATACTTCATCGGGAGTGCCCTTGAATCGGCGCAATTCCTTCATGAATTCGTCATGAGGAAGATTGTGAATTGGGGATTTTCTTGGCGGTATATGCGGCGCTCGGCGAGCGGAAACGAACAGCCGAAGCGGCTCGCGTTCGCCGGCGCGGCGCAGTTCGCGGACGAGTTCGAACGCAATCAACGCGCCCAGACTATGGCCGAAAATGGCGAAAGGACGATCAAAATAGGGACGCAGCGCCTGCGCCAGGACCGGAATCAAATCCGGCAGGTTGGAGAAGGGCGTCTCCATGATGCGATATTCGCGGCCGGGCAGCTGCACGGGGCAAATCTGCATTTCCCGGGGCGCATCGCCCGCCCAAGTTCGGAAAGCGGCGCATCCGCCTCCCGCGTAAGGAAAACAGAAAAGGCGCATTTTCGCCGATGGATTCGGCGAAAAGGATTTCATCCAAAGAAGATCGAAGGATTCGTTCCGCAAGGCAGCGTTATTTCTTTTCAAAAAGGATATGCGTTTTTATCGATCCGCTTCCATCTGCTTGCGCAGGCTAAGCGGCCTCATATCGGTCCATACTTCTTTGATATAGGCCAAGCATTCTTCCTTGGTTCCGCTTTTGCCCGCATCGTTCCATCCAGGAGCGTTTTCCCTATCGGCGGGCCATATCGAATATTGCTCTTCATGGTTAAGGACGACCTTGTAGACCGTTTTATCCTCTTTGTCGTTCCAACTCATATCGCACCTGCGTTATCTACATGTCGGATTAATCAAGGGCAGAAAAAAACTTGCCCTTGCCACCCGGCCCGGTAATTCCTCTCCCAAGATTGGGAGAGGTTAGGTGAGGGTTGATGGGATTGAGCTTATCTCCCCTCACCCTAACCCTCTCCCAAAGGGCGAGGGGATGGTATTGCATAACATGAGTTAATCATTCGCTCAAAAGTAAAAAATTACCCATGCAAACCGGCGTCTGGTAGATGCGCCATTATTACGATTGCCGCTCGAACCAAGTTCGCCATGTTTTCAGCGATTGTTCCAGTTTAGCGGGAATATCGCCATCGATGCCGTAGCCTTGCAGCCCGAAATCCCTTCGATACCCAAGTTTGACGAAGGTCTTTACGAAGGCTTCCGCTTCGTAATCGCCGTCGCCTAGGGGAAGAATACCCTCCTCAACTTTCAGTTCGTTGGCGTTGGGACGCGAGCCATTGATGGTGACGCAATTCAAACGCGGCAATGCGGCTTTCGCTTTTTCTTCTAAATTTTGGGGACCTTCCGCCTTCAACCAATGATAAAGATTGAAGGTGACTCCGATATTTTTCCGGTTGGCTAATTCCGCGATTCTCGAAGCGTCATCCACGCGCTCCACTAGAGCGTTGAAATGAGGATAGATCGAAATCTCCAAACCGCCCGCTTTATCCGCTAAATCGGAGGCTTTCTTCAATAAAGCCGCCGCGGCGGCGTCGCCTTGAGGATCGGATGGTTTAAGTTTTTTACTATAAAACATAAGCCATATTATCGTTTTGCGGCCTTGCAAAAGGCCGATCATTTCTTCGAGACGCGGCGGAAAATCCTCTTCAGCGGTCAGACCGGCGTATGCCGCTACTATATCAATTCCATGCCGATCCAACGTGCTCAAGGTTTCTTTGAAACCTTTATATCGTTCCTCATCCATACCCAGAGAACAACCGAGACGGGGACAGCCGAGACGCTGCAGCAGTTCGGCTTTTTGCGCTGCATCGAAGTTCGTTTTGTAAAACCAGGGATCCATAATAAATAATCGATCGCATAAGGCGGCCAACTTAGGCGCCGACTCGGCATCCAGCCGCCAGCCGCCTAGAGATGCAGCCGCAAGTCCGGAGGCAGTCCATAGCGATTTCCGCATAAATTCCCGGCGATTGTTTGGAATCATGGTTTTCTCCTCGTCTTTCGTATTTGCCCAATGGATGTTGTTGTTTATGAGCAAACCACCCGTTGTTCTTTGTGGGGCTTGCTTCGCTCGACTCACCCTACGATTTTACAGAGGCGCTTTTCATATTATCTGCTTGAATTTGTCCGTGGTTAAATACCGCCGTTACTTTTCTATCCCGCAGAAATATGGCCTGCGGGCTTTCATGCTTGACTTTCAGACGCTCCGCGATCTCCTGCGAAAGCGGACGTTGTTCCTGCACGACGAGAAGATAAACCAGCGCATCGGTTTCTTCGAGGAAAGCGTCCATTTCCCTTTTGGCGTTATAGGAAATCGGGCAAATCGAGCTATGCTTGAAAACGATCACCGGATTCTCGCGGCTTTTTTCCAAGCACTCGTCGATGCTGGAAAGTACGGCGTAGCGTCCATCATTCGCCGGTTCATTCTTCTGGTTAAAAAATTTCATCTTCGGAGTCCTAAGCGAAAAAGGCTTTCTCAGACTTGAGAAAGCTGGATCATCCAATCGATCTCTTTTTTCAATATGCCTTCGCGCTCGCTCGCGGGAAAACGTTCCAACGATTCGTCTTCGATGCAGAAATCGCCTTGATAATCCGCAGATCGAAGAATCGAAACCACTTTGCTAAAGTCGATATCGCCTTGAAAGATGGGGCAATTGTACTTTTCGTATTCCCAGCCTCGCGGCCGCTGCGCGTTGCGTTTGTCTTCGGGATAATTGATGCTTTTGCAATGCGTATGAAAAACTCGGGAAGCGTATTTGGCGTAAATCCCATACAGATTATCCAGAGGGTGGCCGAACCAATAGAAGTTGGCCGTATCTAAGGTCAATCCCAAAGCATTGGAACCAACGCCATCGAATAGTTTATCCAAAAAGGCGGGATTGTTCGTCGTTGAGCCATGGTTTTCGATGCCGAAACGAATATCGGTCCCTTTCACGAATTCAATTAATTTCTTGCCCAGCGAAATGGCGAAGGGCAAAAATTCGCCGCCTTGGATTTTATGGGGTACGACGTCGATGCGGATGGCCTTGACGTTAAGTTCTTTCGCCGCCGCGACAACATCCGCCGTCCAGGCCAACTCATCCTCCAACCGCGCATCGAATTGATTGGGCATAGCGAAGGCGGCGATTTGGACGCCGTTCTTTTCCAAATCCTTTTTCAACATTTCAACGGCGTCTTTGGATTTGAGGGAGTATTTCTTTTCGGGAAAGAGATAGGGGCAGGACCGGTCGATTTCCACCCACACTTCCACGCCCTCGGCGCCGATTTTTTTGAGCGCGCTCCATGAATCCGGAGCATCCACATTTTTCAAATGAACGTCCCGGCAGGCGATGACGCGTTGTTTTTTTTCTGCGGCCAATGTTCCCAAAGATACGGATAACATGCCAGCGTTCATTAAACTCATAGAGGATGCTTGAAGAAAGCCACGGCGGCTAAGATGATTATTGTTTATCATTTTACAATCCTTTAGATAGAAGAACGTATACCGGCAAGAAGAAGATTCTTATGGATTCGCCGGAATAGACAAACTATAGAGAGGCAGAGGGATGACGGTCAAGGATCGTTTGAGTAGAAAATGACGAAACGGCAAAAAGATAGAGAGGATTTGGATAAAAGGCTGGACTACTATTAACTCATATTACGCGCAATATAAAGTAAATGGGATTTATTATTACCGCCGTTTTGAATCACGAAGGCGCGAAATAAAAAGAGAAAAACACGAAAAACAATTGGCGAAAGGAATCGCGCCAAGACAAGGTTTTTTCCGTGGAATCCAAAAGAATCCATGATATCCGTGATTCGAAAATTTCGTGAAATTCGAGCCTTTTCGTGTTTTCGCGATTCAATAACGCAAAAAAATGAAATCCTTCATGCTTTTTTTACGGTTCTACTAATTGGTGATGAAATACTAACGCCGAAAGCGAAAAATATTGGCGGCGTAACATAAGGTATTAAAATGCCCCTTTTAAAGGGGCAAATGACAATAGTCCGCCGTTTTAAGAGCGGGCTGGTATTCCTTAGTCCGCGCAAGAAATGTATGATTTCCATTCATCATTCATCATTCATCATTCATCATTCATCATTCATCATTCATCATTTAAAAAGGCGCCATTATCATGCATCCGGTTTTGGCGCCGCGCCGCGAGCGATGACTTTACTTTCGTCCAGCGCGCCGGATTCGATGGTCTCTTGGGAAATAATCGTCAGGGGATCGATCGGTCTGCCGCCCTGGCGGATTTCGAGATGCAAATGCGGTCCCGTCGCGAGTCCCGTCTCTCCCGAAAGCGCAATGGATTGGCCCGGCGTTACAACATCGCCCTTTTTAACGAGCAGTTCGGAAAGATGGCCATAGCGAGAAGTCGCTCCGTCCCCGTGATCGATCTCCACCATCATGCCATACCCGTTCTTTATCCCAGAGAAGACGACTTCGCCCGCTTTCACCGGTTGCACCGGAGAACCGATGGGCAGGCTAATATCCACGCCGGCGTGGAAACGTTCGCCATCTAGGATGGGATGGTCTCTCATGCCGAAGCGCGACGTGATTTGGCCGTGAGCGGGCGCCTGCATGTCTTGCGCAGCCGCCAGCAAATCCGGTTTGCCATCCGCTCCCGGATTAAGTTCCTGCAACATTGGGGAGAGATCGACGTTTTGTCCGGGATAGATCAGGTTGGGATTGCGAATGCCGTTAGCGGCGGCTACGGCGTTGACTCGGCGATAGAGCGAGGGCGCATCGAAAGCGACGCCTTGTTCCTTCAATTGAGCGGCGATGATATCGGAAAGCGTATCGCCCCTTTTGACGGTATACGATAATATTATCGGATCCAAATTATCCTGGGCATCGGATTTCTGGAATTGATCGGGAGATTCCGTTTCCGGCGTTTTTATCGGTTCCGCGGAATCATTCATTACGTGGTTACGGTTCAACAAATCCTGAAGCGATAAGGGGGGATTGATAGGTGAGGCTTCCACCGGCGCGGATTCCGTTTTGGGGGTAGATTGAAGATCGGGAACTGCGAGTTCGACCGGTTGGGGCGCCGTCATAGGCCGCGGAGTATTCTGGGGCGCTACTAGTGAAGGAGCAACGCTTTCCAGCAGATCGTTAGGAGTAAGAATCGGCGCGGGTTCTTGCTTGATTCGTTTGGAGAGAATTTCGCTGAATTCTCCATTTCCTTCCGCCGGTCTTGGAGAAGACGGACTTCTCGGCCCCTTCGGAAAATTCCCAAGAGGGGAGACATCTTTGAGATCGACATTGATTTCGACCATCCCTCAATTCCTCCCGCGACAAAAACCTAGACGGAAAAGCGAAACGTAATCATGTCGCCGTCCTGCACCACGTAATCCTTGCCCTCAAGCCGGAAGCGGCCTTCTTTTTTCGCCGCCTCCACCGATCCGAAATGCTTGAAATCGTCGAAGGACACGACTTCCGCCCGGATGAATCCTCTCTCGATATCGCTGTGAATCTTGCCCGCTGCAAGTTGGGCTTTGGTTTCCAACGGAATAGTCCAGGCTCGAACTTCATCGGGTCCAAAGGTCAAAAACGAATGTTGTTTTAAAATTCTATACGATTCCTGGATGACTTTGCCCTTGGCGGGACCCTCAATGCCCGACGCGCTAAAATAATCGTCCCATTCCTCAACGGGAAAATCAAGCAAATCTTGTTCCAACTGAGCGTTCATGATGACGAGCGGCGTATTCCATCGTTGGCAGGCGGCGGTTAATTCCTCCACTCCTTTCTTCTCCATTTCGTTCGTTGCGTCGGAAACATTGGCCAAGGTTAGCATCTGTTTGCCCGATAACAATCCATAGGGACGAATATAGAGATCGACTTCCTCTTTGGACGGCTCCGCCGCAATAATCGGACGATCTGATTCCAACGTCTCCTGAAACCGCCGCAACGATTCTCTTTCCTTCTCCAATTCCTTTCGTTTATTCGGCTGCTTGATCCAACTTTCTTCAATCCGGCGCAAGCGATTTTCGATGATGGCCATATCCGCCAGACACAATTCCGGAATCACGGTTTCCAAGTCCCGCGCGGGATTAATGTCGCCTTCGGGATGAGGAACGGATTCGGAATGGAAGACGCGGATTACGATCAACAGCGCTTCCATATCGCGCAGATGGCCGAGAAATCGGTTGCTGAATCCCTTGTCGCCGGCGCCTTTCGTCAATCCGGCGACGTCCGTAAATTCCACAGTGGCGTAAGTTACCTTCTTCGGCTCGAACATCTTCGCCAAATAATCGATTCTATCATCTGGAACCAGCGCTACGCCCCGGTTAGGATCTTTATCTCCTCCGGAAATGGAAGTGGCGGCGCGTCCATGAGTCAGCGCATTGAAAACGGTGGTTTTACCCGATGTAGCTAATCCAATAATGCCAATCTGCATGAATTTTATCCTATGGAAATAATTGCCCGGTATACTTGGATAGGGGATAAAGATTCCCTTTATTCCAATTTGCCATTCGGCTCGATTACGGCTTTAATCAGGCGGGAATCGTGCATGCCTTCAAATCCCTCCTGCCAACGTTCCAAGGGGAGGCGGACAACCGCCATGGCGCTCACATCCAGCTGGCCGCGGGCGAGCATCTTCATGACCTGTTCCCACATATCCCAATTGTGGCTGAAAACGCCTTGGAGGCGTACTTGTTTATGCACAAGCGGGTCCAATGTAAAATTGTAAGCGCCTGGCCCCCAGCCATAACGGACGATCTGCCCGGCGGGACGGACGATGTCGATGGCGTCCTTCAAGGATTGGTTGCGTCCGGAACCGTCGATGACGACGTCAACGCCGAATCCATCCCCGATCTGGGGGACCAATTCCCGGATGTTCTGGTTGTCGGATTCCACGATATGCGTGGCGCCGAAGGTCGCTCCCACTTTCAAGCGCGTTCTATCTTTGGAAAGTCCGGAGAGGATGATGGGATTGGCGCCCCGCAGTTTCGCCATCTGCACGCAAAGCAAGCCGATGGAACCAGCGCCCAACACCGCCACGCTCATTCCCGGGCTGATATCGGCTTTGATGGCCACGGCATGATAAGCGATGCAGGCTGGTTCGCATAGAGAAGCCATATAGAGCGGCAAGGATTTCGGGACGCTGTGTAAACAACGCTCGGGGACATCGATGTAGCGGGTAAACGCTCCATCTCTGGCCTGGCCGAAGCCTTTGCGGTAGGGGCAAAGATGGTAGTTTCCCGTCCGGCAATAATAACACTCGCCGCAAATATAAGCCGCCGTTTCCGAAACCACGCGGTCTCCCGGCGCGAAATGAGATACTCCCTCCCCCACATCTTCGATGATGCCGCTGAATTCATGGCCCATAATGACCGGAAGATTGACCGGCCAGGTATGCTCGTTCAAATACTGATGGACATCCGAACCGCAGATTCCAACGGCCGCCACTTGCAGCAAAACGCTCCCTTTAGGAGGCTTGGGAATAGGCGCCTCCCGCAACTCGACGGATCGATCTTTCAGAGCGTATTGAACAACGGCTGGTTGACCCACGGATTTTCTCCACTCGTTTTCTTATGAATTTAGCCATTTTACAACAAATTTAATCCCTGGGATAGGAAAAGAGCGAAAGCAGGATTCAACAAGAAAAACGATTGATTTATTACTCAAAGAAATCATAAAA
>JBFMBP010000119.1 GCA_040755155.1 Candidatus Omnitrophota bacterium
CGGTCGATATCCGGCGCAACGATGGAGTAGAGGCGGCCCGCGAATGTTCCTTGCAGAGTGAGCGTGGGAACATCCGCGACTTCGATGAGCAGAATGGTTTCCAATGGCGCGCCTCCTTACGTTTTTTTGCGCCGCTGACGTTCGGCGGCCATCAGTTCCTGTTCCGCCACGTAAGCCAGTTCGTCCGCCAACAGGCGCTTGGCTTCCGCTTCCGAAAGTCCTTGGACATAACCAGCCGAGACGCGATGAAACGCCTCGCTCCGGCTTATGGGGCCGTTGGGATTCCAAAGATTTCCGTATTCCAGCGCCACCGCCTCGCGAACGATCTTGGTCATGACCACGGCTTTCAACGGCGATGCCAGACGATCGGACGATTTCGGCTTGCTCGGCGAACTATTCTCGCCGGTGGGTTGATTCGGTTGTTGGTCAGTCATAATTCTTCATCACCTCCTTTTGCTTGAGCGTTGGTTTTTCTCCTCATGCTTGGTTGTTGCAGGAAAATCTGTTTTCGGACATTTTTTTTCGAAATGGTTCGGCGCGCCGTCGAAATGCTTAGCGTTGTTTTTTAGGTATTGCGCCGTGAGCAGAGAAACGGACTTTTAAGAATATTTTTGGAGGGAGTCATCGAGTAAAAGATTCGATGCCGGTTTGCCGGTTCGAATCCAAATCTCATCTTTTGAATGGAATGATTTGAGAAAAAAAGTAAAAATTTTTGTCCGAAATCGCAAGGACGGCGCAATCATCAAGGGGGTGGATTTACACTCTAGTCCTATTGATTGCAATTTCGAATCAAGGCGGCGCATTGGAAAATATTAACAGGCGCATAATAAGATAACCAAAATTGAAATGATCTTGACTTCAGAATGAGGTATGATTTATAGTACGATTTAAATCTTATTTCATTACAGTTCGGATATTCGCGTCTTGCGGCTAAAAATAATTGGACGAATTAAGCGTACGATGAATGATCCTGAACGTGAACAACTTAACGAAAGACTGAAAGAACTACTGCGGATTTTGCGCAAAAATCCCGATGACCGCATCGCTTTCCAAGAATTTTATCGCCTGCTTCATTCACCCTTAACCGGATTTTTCATCAATCGTTTGAAATTCAAGTTGGGCTATCGGAGCGATCTAAAATATCTTGTTGAAGAAGGCCTTCAGGAAGTATTTCTTCGTCTCCATCAAAAACAATACCAGTACGATGAGTCGTTTGGGGCGAAGCCAACCACCTGGATATTTCAATTCGCGGTTTATGTCACCAACGAAATCATCCGCCGAATCCAAGCGCAAGAACATAATGAGATGCCCATAGATAAAGTTAGTGACTCCGATGCCGCTTCTCAGCCCGACTCCCTGTCTGAAATCATGCAAGAGGAGGATTGGAAAGCCCTAATCGCCTTGATTCATAAACTGCTCTCTCCTGAAGAGGCGATCATTGTTCTGCTCAAATCGGGGATTCCCACTCGCGATCTGGAAATTGACGATCAAGCGCAATTGGCCGGGAACATCAAACACGCTGATATCGCTCGGATTTTGAATGAGGTCATGAGCGGTCGTAATAATAATTGGGAACACCTTACCCCGGTTAACGCGCAAAAACGTTACGCGCGGGCGCTGATTTGTTTACGAGACTTTCTTAACCGGGGCGATGGGGATAAAAAAGAATGAACAATCACGCGACTTATAACGATCTGGCCGACTTTATGCTCGGCCGCATGGACGAAGCGCAAAAAGAGGCGCTTGCCGCGCATTTGCAGGAGTGCGCCCTCTGCTCCCAAAGGATGGATCACCTGCAATGGGCGAAGAGTTACTTACTTTCTCTCAGCCAAAATCTGGACAATGAGCATCCTCATCCCGAATTGGTCGTCGCCTATTTGCATGGGGAATTGGAGCCGGAACTGGCGCAATGGGTGGAACGGCATTTGGACTTTTGTCAGGAATGCTTGCTGACGGATGAGGTGGTAAACGACGCCTTCGCTCCCCGCACATATGAACAAAAATATATTGAGGAAAATTTCCCCGCCGCCGTTGGCGAAGCGGCTGCCTGGGAGAGAATTCAGCGCCATTCGGGAGCGCTTACGCAGCAGGGGAAGCGCATCCTTTCGCTTCACGAGTTATGCTCGAAGGTTGGCGATCGGCTGCACTCGCTGCGGACCATCAAGGACTATTTTTTCCCCCAACCGATCGCCTTAACCGGCTTGGCTCCCGCATTGACTAGTGCGGAATACGCCGCCCCCGGCGAAGGCTTCGAAGAAGAGAGAATAGAAACGGGAGAATCGCCCTTCTTTCTCACACTCATCAAATTCGGCAAGGAATATCGCATCAACGTCAAAAGCGATGATCCCGCTTATCAGGAAGGCCTGCTTTTAGTTCAATTCTTGGAAGAGGCGTTCGCGCGGATGAGCGCTTTGATCCCTCTGCAAAAGGGCGAAGGCGAATATCGCCTGGCAGAGGAAGAGCGGATGTTAGCTGCTGCCATCAAGCATAAACTGCAAGTACGAATCGCCATCTTGTGGCCGCTGGCGGACTTGCGGAAAGCGGATCGGGAAAAGGCGGCCTGTAGTTTTGTGGAATTGCTGGCCCATCATGCGCCGGAAATACGGATCTCCGCATTAAAGATATTATCGCATTTAGGGGTGAAATCCATTCTAAGCAATCTCGCCTCACTGAAAGACGATCCTGATGAAAATGTCCGCAACGCCGCGATGCGCGCGATGCAAGAGATAAACGGTTCGTAGAAATTTCCACGAGAGCGCTCGTTGATGTGGGGGATTGCTTTGTCATGGAAGAGTCCTACGATCTGGAACGTTTCTTCTCCATGATCACTCTTGACCAACTCGATCAATTGAAGGGGCAAGAGATAAAAGAGATTTGCGCCTTTCTCGAAGAGGACTTGCCGGTTCTATTGAAAAAATTCCCTTTGCGGCTGGTCGCCCACCCCCGTCTGGCGAGAAAGTGCCTGACTTTATGCCAATGGGCGATGGACAAAGGCTTTCGGCAATATCAGATGGCGGGATGCGCGCTTCATCTGCGCTGCATTCTCTCCGTGGCCGAAGCCAAACGCTTGAATCTGCAATCCGCCCAACACGAGTTGCTGCTGGCCGCCGGTATGGAAAACGAAAAGGCCGAAGCCTCTTCTCTCCCCGACATCGATCCCTTCCGCCGCTTCCTCAAAAACGGACAAGTCATGAATTCCTTCCTCGAGCCGATCTTCCAAGCCTTTCTACAAGGCGCGGAAGGCCAATCGGAAAAACTGCAAGCCATCATGCAGAACATCGAGGATTTGCTCTTCACCATCAGCGAAGACGAGAAACGTTCGGGCGTCGCCAAGGCTCTTTTCGTCGTTGGAAACACCAATCAGGGGCGGTTGCGCAATGTGTTGGTTAAGGTGACCCACCGGCCCGAATCTAAGCCCGTCGAAATCAAATATTCGTCGCTGGCGCGCGAACAAGTTCAGCCGTCCTTATTAAATACGGCGAACGTTGCGGCGGACGTCGCCCATGAGTTTCTCGCGCAGCAGGGCTATGGCGAAGGGTTGTCGGGGCGCATCGTCGAATGGCAGATTACGCTGCCTACGGGCAGGGTGGAAGATCATTCGGTAACCTATGACGGCGAGTCTTTGGGACTGCCGCTGGCGGCGGCGATCGTCTCGGATTATCTCGGCGAACCGATTGCGGCGGATTCGGCCTTTACCGGCGCCTTCGATATTTTAGGACGGCGGGAAAGCGTCATCCTGGGCGTAGGCGGCGTCCCGCAAAAAGTGAATGCAGCGCTGGAGGCCGGGATCAAGCGCATCTACATTCCTCAAATCAATGAGGATGATCTGGATTTAGCGGCGGAAAAAGAAGCGCAACGAATTCACGCCGAAATCATTCTCGTCCATACTTTTTCGCAATTAGCCGTCCATCGCTTGGGATTGGCGGGCGGCCAGGAAGCCCAGCCGCTCCCCATGATTTTGCAAAATGTTCTCAGAAGCGTTCCGGGATTTTTTAGGGGTGTGGACGAAAATGTTCCCCAG
>JBFMBP010000120.1 GCA_040755155.1 Candidatus Omnitrophota bacterium
AGTTCATATCGACGATTGGAAGCGAAACCGTCTGATTCAAGCCGGCGCCGATCTGATTATTCCTCATTACGGCGAATGCGAGACGCTGATGGCTTATTTGTTCGATGAAAAGTAATATCGATTTTCTATCGCTTGATTTTTATGCGCCGCGTTAAAATTTTGATGTAACAGTTTACCGATTGAAGAGAAATCCTTATTTTTAAGCCCTGAAAGGGCGAAATAATACATTTGCATTTCTTCTTTTCATACGACTAAATAGTTACATTTTGATTAGGATTTGTTGTCTATACTAACTCGATCCAATAGCCGTCTTAGAATCGTGCGAGGAACCCAAAATAAAAACATACCGTTTTCAAGCGATAATCGAACTGGATGAAGATGGATATTATGTGGCGGACGTTCCATCCTTGAAGGGATGCTACACTCAAGGAAAAACATTTGAAGAAGCCTTGGAAAATATTCGAGAAGTCATCGCCTTATGCGTTGAAGAATTGCGGGAAGAAGGAAAAGAAATCGAACCGGATTATTCCGAAGTAATCGGCATAAAGACGCTGGAAATCGCCGTATAAGATTCTCATAGAATGGGAACATATTGGATACGTGAAATGAACTTGGAAAACGTGAAGAAAATTCTCGATGGATTCGGCGGACATACCGTCGTCGTCGTGGGCGATTTCTTTTTGGATCAATATCTTTTTATCGATCCGGCGTTGAATGAAATTTCCATCGAGACGGGGAAGATCGCCTACCAAATCGTCGGTAAGCGTCCTCAGCCCGGGGCGGCGGGGACGGTTTGCAACAATCTCCATGCGTTAGGAATCGGAAAACTGATCGCCTTAACCGTTATTGGAGACGACGGCGAAGGCTACGAACTGCGGCAAGCGCTGGCGCAGCGCCATATCGACATTGATAACGTTCTCGTATCCAAGGAGCGGTTTACGCCGACGTATACCAAGCCGATGCTGAAAACCGCGGAGGGCGAAGAGGAAATGAACCGGCAGGATTGCAAAAACCGGGAACCGCTTTCCCCATCATTAGAGCGGGAGATTCAAAAAAGGCTGGAAGCCCTCGCGCCGCAGGCGAATGCGGTGATCGTCGCGGATCAAGTGCAGGAACGCAATTGCGGGATCGTAACGGATTCTCTGCGCGAGTTTATCGCCGATCTGGCGCCGCGGTTTCCCGAAACG
Organism: Candidatus Omnitrophota bacterium; assembly: GCA_040755155.1. Taxonomy (NCBI): domain Bacteria; kingdom Pseudomonadati; phylum Candidatus Omnitrophota; species Candidatus Omnitrophota bacterium. The sequence goes on from JBFMBP010000120.1 coordinate 1,188, forward strand.
ATTTTTTTCGCCGATTCGCGGGAACGCATCGGCGAATTCAGGAATATCGTCATCAAACCAAACCGTTTTGAGGCCATCCAGGCGGTAGAAGCGAGCCGGAAAGACAATTTTTCCACTCCTAAAGCTATTCAATCCGCACTGACTCTGGCGCAGCGCTCGGGAAAGCCGGTTTTTCTAACGTTGGATAAGGAAGGAATTTGCCCGGTTTACGAAACGGCTCCGGCGCCGATCCCCTGTCCGCCGGTTACGGGACCGATCGATATCGTGGGCGCGGGCGACAGCGTAACGGCGGCCATCGTCTCTTCGCTGGCTTCCAAAGCGAGCTTGGAGCAAGCCGCCGTCATCGGCAACCTCGCGGCCTCCATCACCATCCGCCAGTTGGGAACGACGGGAACGGCCTCGCCCGCCCAAGTGCTGGAGGCTTGGAATGCGAACGAAGAACTTTATAAGGACATATAATGCCGAATCCCAGCTTGGGGGAGAAAAAGTATTCAATTGCCAGAAGAATCCTATATCATCCCTAAAGAAGGATTGAAGCGCTCCCCCGCCTCCCTGCTAAAATCCCATCGCCGGACCGCCCGGCTTGTAATTGGGATTGGGCGCCGACATGCGCGCATTGACCTCTTTTCGCCAGGCTTGCAGTTGTTCGAGCAACTCGGCGGCTTTTTGCGGCTGGGTCTGCGACAGATTGTTCTTCTCGCTCAAATCTTCGCGCAGATTATACAACTCCAAGCGTTCGTCTTCGAAATACTCGATCAGCTTCCAATCGCCTTCGCGGATGGAACCGGCGGGCGTCGTCGTGGGGTAGTAATGGGGATAATGCCAATAAAGCCTTTCGCGGTTCAAGGACGTCTTGGGATCTTTTAATAAAGGTACCAGGCTGACGCCATCTACGCCGCTCGCCGAGACGCCGTTCATTTCCAAAATCGTCGAGAAGAAATCGATGGAACAGACCGGTTCATGGCAGACGCTTCCCGCCGCCGCAACGCCGGGCCAGCGAATGAATAGCGGTTCCCGTACGCCGCCTTCGTATAAAGAGCCTTTTCCTGATCGCAGCGGCGCGTTGCTGGTTACGGCTTTCCCGCGATTTTCGTTGATATAGCCGCCATTATCGGAAAAGAAAAAGACGACGGTATTATCGGACAAACCCAGTTCGTCAATCTTAGCTAAAATACGCCCCACATTTTCATCCAGGCTTTGAACCATCGCTGCGTAATCCGGATTTTGGTGATGGAATTCCGGCTTGAGTTTCTTGGCGAAACGCGCGGCGTAATCCGGCTTGCCCTCAATGGGCGTATGAACGGAATGATAAGCCAGGTTGAGATAAAACGGCCCGTCTTTCATGAATTCCAACGCGCGCAGCGCTTCGTCCGTCAGGCGATCGGTCAAGTATTCTCCCGCATGGCCGAACTCCAAATGCGGCACGTAGCGAATTTCTTTACCCTGCGCTCGTTCTCCGCGATAGGGATAAAAATACGTGGCGGGCGCGCCCCAAATCGTCCCGCCGATATTGATGTCGAATCCTTGCGCTTCCGGGTAATGCTCGGCGCCGCCCAGATGCCATTTTCCGATATGCGCCGTTTGATAGCCCATGTTTTTCAGCGCTTCAGCGATGGTGGTCTCTTCCAACGGCAGGTTTTGCTCGGCGATGGGGGGAATATGCTTATAGATCGCAGGCGGTTTGGCGGCGTTTTCGCGCCACGTTGTCATATTCAAGCGGGCAGGATATTTCCCCGTCAAGATCGACGCCCGCGTCGGCGAGCAAACGGGGCTGGCGGCGTAAGCGTCAGTAAATCGCATTCCCTGTTGCGCCAATCGGTCGAGGTTGGGCGTCTCATGCAAATCCGCGCCGTAACAGCCTAGATCGCTCCAACCCAAATCGTCGGCAAGAATAAATACAAAATTTATTTTTTTAGAATAAGAGGATTCATCAATGCACCCATAACTCGGAACGGCCAATGACGCGGCGCTAAATCCTGCTAACTGTAGAAAATTTCTCCGGTTGTATTCTATCAATTTCGTTTCTCCGATATTGAGATGACGATCGGACTTCAACATCTGTGCGGCTCTCATCTCGCTCCATCCACTTTTGTTTCTAGTTTTTAAGGATAAAGTAATTAAGCGGAGAGTAAAAGATAGACCCATTCCATTCTATTTGAAAAGCAAAATGAAAAAAACCAAACGCGGTTTCACCTTGATCGAGCTCCTCATCGTCGTCGCCATTATCGGCGTGTTGGCGGCCATCGCCGTCCCCAATTTCATCAATGCGCAGTTGCGCGCCAAACTGGCTCGCGTCAAGGCCGATTTCCGCGCCATCAGCTCCTCCATGTCGATGTATCAATTGGACAATAATGCTTATATGCCCGACGGGCAGGGTCCTTGCGATGACGTCATCTCTTACATGAAGCTTACGACTCCCGTCTCTTATATCAGTTCGGTCGATGTTTTCCGGGATTACTTCACCAACGAAACCGCCACGGGCGCCGTCGGCGCCGGCTGCGTCCGCAACTACTACGACTACGGCATGGTTCCTTATATCACCAAATCGGGCTTGGGCTACGTTGTCGTCAGTTTCGGTCCCGACCGCGATCTCGACATGGGATGGAACGAAACGTCCATGGATATCCTCAAGAACGACAGTTTCGCCCGTTCCTCGTTTCTCTTCAGCCCCTCCAACGGATTGGTTTCGTCGGGCGACATCATCCTGACGGAAAAGCGCATTCATAGCGACTAAGCGCCTCGACGCTCCTAAACGCCCCAAAACCGGTTTTTTTCTTAGATATTATAGAAAAGTAGCGGTTTTTCTTGTTGAAAGGGAAAACGCCGCGAATTAACGCGCCCGCCGTTGCGAATTCCATTTTGACAATCTATCTTCGGTTAAGCCGGTTGAATTCGCCGGACAATCCGCCTTGAATATCGCTATCCCCATTTTAACAAGGAGAAACTCGTTGACCGCAGAGAAATCCCGATTCGTGGTTTCTGTTCTGGCTTTCGACCGCATCGGCCTCATCCAAGCTATCACATCCGCCATCGCCGATCGGGGCGGCGATATCGACGGCATGAGCCAGACGGTTATTCGCGGCTATTTTACCGTCATCATCACGGCGAAATTCGACGGCATTTACGAGAAGGAAGAAATCCGCGACGCGATTTTGCAGAATTTCCAGCCCGGCGAAGCCTCCGTCGTCGTCAGAGATTACGAGGAAAATTCCCGCCATCCCATCGGCCAAACCGAGCGCTATATCCTGACCCTCACCGGCAAAGACCGGCCGGGCATCCTTAAAATGGTTTCATCCTATCTGGCCGAGAGCCATATCAATATCGAAGATTATTATTTTACGATTCAAGGCGAGGACGTAACCCATATCGGGGAACTGTCTATCCCCATCAATACCGACATTAAACAGCTGCTCGGCGAGTTGCATACGCTGGTCTCTTCCATCGGACTAGCGCCAGCGCTGCAACATGAAAATCTGTTCCGGGCGGCGAACGACATTTTTTCCATCCGTCAATTGTTCAAAGAGCGATCATGCGAAAAGTAGACGATATTCTCAATACGGTGCGCATGTTGGAAGAAGGCAATCTCGACGTGCGGACGGTGACCATGGGCGTCAACATCGACGGCTGCGCCCATCCCGACGCCGCCAAGGCATCCGTGGCGGTTTATAAAAAGATTCATTCCCTGGCGAAAGAACTGGTTCCACTCTGCGACCGGCTCACCACGAAATACGGCCTGCCCATCGTTAATAAACGGCTGGCGGTCTCGCCGGTCAGCCGCCTATTGGAAGGCCATTCGGAAGCGGACGCCATGCAGATCGCCTATGCGCTGGATCGCGCCGCCGCCGACGTTAAGGTGGATTTGATCGGAGGCTACACCGCGTTGGTTCAGCGCGGCGTAACCGATGGGGAAGCGTTGTTAATCCACTCCTTGCCGGAAGTTCTCAGCCGCACTCAGCGCCTCTGCGCGTCCGTCAACGTCGCCGCTACGGCGGCGGGAATTAATGTAGACGCCATCCGCCTGGTCAGCGCGACGATGTTGAAGATTGCCGAAGCGACGAAGGAAAACAACGGCTTCGGCTGCGCCAAGCTGGTCGTCTTCGCCAACATTCCCGAAAACAATCCCTTCATGGCGGGCGCCTATTTGGGAGCGGGCGAAGCCTCCAGCGTCATCAATGTCGGCGTCAGCGGCCCCGGCGTAGTCAAGCGGGCGGTGGAAACGCTCGTCAAAGAACACCCGGACGTTACCCTCGACGAAATCGCCGAAGTCGTCAAGCATACCGCTTTCCGCGTAACGCGCACGGGCGAATTGATCGGACGCGAAGTCGCCGCCAAACTGGGCGTCAGTTTCGGCGTCGTCGATCTCTCTCTGGCGCCGACGCCGAAGGTGGGCGACAGCGTTGGCGAAATTTACCAGGCGATGGGCATTGCCAAAATCGGCGCTCCCGGCTCCACCGCCGCCGTCGCCATGCTCAACGACGCCGTGAAGAAGGGCGGCATCTTCGCTTCGTCTTCCGTAGGCGGATTGTCCGGCGCCTTTTTGCCTGTTATGGAGGATCACGCCCTTGCTGACGCCGTGAAAGCTGGTTATCTCAACATGGAAAAACTGGAAGCTATGACCGCCGTATGCTCCGTGGGCTTGGATATGATCGCGCTTCCCGGCGATATCGGCGCCGATGCGCTCTGCGGCATTATCATGGATGAAATGGCGATCGGCGTCTTCAACGGGAAAACCACCGCCGTAAGACTCATTCCCGTTCCCGGCAAGAAGGTCGGCGATTACGTCGATTTCGGCGGACTCTTCGGCGCCGCCTGCATTACCAACGTCGCCTGCCCTGACGGCAACCAGGAATTCATCGCGCACGGCGGACATATTCCCGCGCCTATCAACAGTTTGAAGAATTAGCGAATCGGGGAGACTCTTCCCATGATGCGCCGTTTATGTAATTAAATAGAAATGGAATATTAAAAATGAAAATGATAATACTTTTAGACATTTATCAATAAATGTTTCATGCGGAATCATTGACATCGATTTTTCTCTCTAGCAAATTGATGGGTCAAACGACGCGACCCATCCTACGTTCCTGAGTTCGCCTTATCCCACTTTCGTTTTTGCTAAAATATGCGCAATGTCAACTTGTTGTTTACGAGCCATAACGATGAAAGGCAGAACATCGGGATCGGTTACCCATAAAGAATATTCTTCCTTAGTCATTCCTAAAAATTCGTACAATTCTTCTTCTCCGCTTTCATCTTCGCGCCATGCGTCAATATAATCGTCTATTTCATCTAAAAGTGCGCTGCCTTTTAGGCATTTTTCAATGAATGTTTCCGATAAATTGTTAGACATCGATTTTTCTTCCTTTTACAGGATTTTTTAATAGCATACCCGTTTTGGGATCAATGGCTCCAAGATGCTTGCCACGCTGATTAAAGACCTCAATTTCTCCATGAAGACCATCCCAGGTATACAAACGCTTACCGCCATTACTTTGCCAACGTTTTTCTCCATTATAGACGCCAATAAATTCAAACCTATCTAAAAGAGAAGGACTAGGAATGGGAATATAATCAATAGGATGCCTCCTTATTTATGATAACGTCGTCCTATTGATTTTCAACGAATATTTTTTCGCAACAATTTTAAAAAAGGATTAAATCCCCTCACCCTTCCGGCCAAAAGCGTTCGGTAACGATGCGTTCTTCCGTGAAGAAGTTAATAACAGCTTTGCCTTGGGCTTTGATATCGGCGAAGAGAGAGGCTTTGGTTCCGCCGAAGGGCAGGAACGGGGCGGGGGCGGGGATGCCGATGTTGATTCCGATCATGCCGCATTGGGCTTTGAGTTTGAATTCGCGGGCGTAATGGCCGTTTTGGGTGTAGATGGAGGCGCCGTTGCCGTATTGATGATCGTTGATAATTTGAATGGCTTCGGCGAGCGATTCAGCCTTCAAGATGACTACGACAGGGCCGAAAATTTCCTTTGCGTGGATTTCCATGCCCGGCCTCACGTCCGTGAAGACGGTTGGGCCGACGAAGAAACCGTTTTCGCAGCCGGGAACCGTTAGGCCGCGTCCATCCAGCGCCAGCGTCGCGCCTTCCTTCACGCCGGTTTCGATCATCTGGAGGATAAAATGCTTGGCTTTGGCGGAAACGACCGGCCCCATAAGCATGGATTCGTCGATGAATTTGGGATCGAGGGGATTGGCGGCGATGACCTTTTTGGAGGCTTCAACGAATTGTTCGCAGACGGTTTTGTATGTATCGTCGCCCACGGCGACAATGGCCGAAGAAGCCATGCAGCGCTGTCCCGCGCAGCCGTAACAGGAAGTGGTCATGTTGCGGATCACCTCATCGATCTTGGCGTCGGGCATGACGACGAGGTGATTTTTGGCGCTGCCCATCGCCTGAAAGCGCTTGCCGTTCTTGGCGCAGCGTTCGGCGATCTTGCGGCAGACGGCGGTGGAGCCAACCATAGAAACGCCTTTGACCAGGGGGCTGTCCATGAAGGCGTTGGCAACGTCGATATCGCCGTTGACGAGATTGAAGACGCCAGCGGGAAAACCCGCTTTATGGATAAATTCCGCCAGCAGCGACATGGTCATCGGCGCCAGCGGCGAGGGCTTCACGACGAAAGTATTGCCCGCCGCCAGAGCGTAGGGGATAAACCAAAAGGGAACCATCGCGGGGAAATTGAAGGGGGCGATCATGACAAATACGCCGAGAGGCAGACGAAGCACTTCGCCGTCGACGCCAGGGGCGCAGCCGATCATCTTGTCGCCTTGCTGCAGGATAGGCATTCCGCAGGCCGCTTCGCAATTCTCCAGCGTGCGCTTCATTTCGGCGCGGGCGTCGGTCATCGACTTGCCCATTTCCGCCACCAGGACGCGGGCGATGGCTTCCTCGTTCTCGCGGATGGCTTCCGTCAGTTTAAATAGAGGCAGCGTGCGGCGTTGGGCGGGGGTTTCGCTCCACGCGGGATAGGCGGCGGCCGCCGCGGCGATGGCGCGCTCGGTTTCCGGCGCTGTGGAGAGGGGATTTTTCGCCAAGACCTCGCCGGTACTGGGATTGACGATGTCGAGAAGGCCGCTGTTTTCCGCTTCCACCCATTGGCCGCCGATATAATTTTTCAAAACGGTTGCGCTCATGGTAAACTCCCTTCGATATGGAAAAGACGCTCATTTCTGGAAACGATTGACGGACGATTCGATATACTTATCCGCAGGAACGATAAAGGGATTGCAGGCGATTTCCGTCCATCGTATTTTTAGTATAACGTTTATCGCTTACGAAATGGATAGACGGCGAGCGATGAGGAAAAAAATCAAAAGATATACCCTTCCTTGAAGCGTCGGTGGAAGGAATGCAATGAGAAGGAGAATTTAATGAATCAGGAAAAAACGATTGCAGGCTGGAAAGATAAGATTTTATTCACGCCGGGGCCGTTGACCACCAGCCGCAGCGTCAAGCAAGCGATGCTGCGCGATCTCGGCTCGCGGGATTACGAATTCATTAAAACTATTAAAGAGATTCGCAGCCAGATATTGTCGTTAGGCGGCGCCAAGCAGGGAGAGTACGAGGCGATCCTGATGCAAGGCAGCGGGACGTTCGGCTTGGAATCGGTAGTCTCTTCGACGATTCCGCCTAACGGCAAATTGCTAGTGATCGTAAACGGCGCATATGGCCATCGCATCGCCAAAATGGCGTCCGTTTTAAAGATCGAAACGCAGAAGCTGGTTTATCCCGAAAACAGCCATCCCGATCTCGGCGAGATCGAAAAGACGATAAAAGAAGACGCCGCCATCACCCACGCCGCCGTCGTGCATTGCGAAACCACGACCGGCATTATCAATCCCATCCAAGAGATCGGAGCCATCGTGAAGCGGTTGGGACGGGTATATTTCGTCGACGCCATGAGCAGCTTTGGAGCAGTCCCGATCCATCTGGCCGAATGCGGCATCGACTATCTGGTTTCCTCTTCCAACAAGTGCATTGAAGGCGTTCCGGGATTTTCCTTCGTATTGGCCAAGACGGAAACATTGAAAAGTACGGAAGGATGGGCGCGTAGTTTGAGCCTTGATCTGTTGGATCAATGGAAAGGGCTGGAAACCAACGGGCAATTTCGCTTCACGCCGCCGACGCATTCGCTGCTGGCGTTTCGCCAAGCCTTGGCGGAATTGGAGCAAGAAGGCGGAGTGCAGGCGCGGGGCGAACGCTACCGCCGCAATTACCGTGTTCTGGTGGAAGGAATGCGGGCGATGGGATTTCAAGAATATTTGAAGCCGGAAGAGCAAGGGTATATCATTACCTCCTTCCTCTATCCCGATCATCCCAATTTTTCCTTCGAAGAATTTTATAAAAAATTGAACGAAAAAGATCAGGTGATCTATCCCGGCAAAGTGAGCGGTGCGGATTGCTTTCGCATCGGCCATATCGGACGCCTCTTCGAAGCGGACATGCGCACTCTTTTGGGAGCAATCCGGCAAAGCATGGAGGAGATGGGCGTGGTTCTGAAGGCGTAGAAGCAGCGGCGCGCGATTGCGGCGTCTTTTTTCCGTTTTAGCCAAAATTGCCCGCGATATTCGCGCCGCGAAAAAATGGCGGACTTCGCGGGCTTCGCTTTTTGGGGGGAGAAAAATTCCAGACGAATAGTTTTACAACTTCAGAGAGGCTTTTTTGGGGTAGGCGAACAAACGTTTTACGCTCCCGATTTGGACAGCGATCTACAATTCGCCGTTCGTCCTCTTCGGCGGCGTTGCCGGTAAGGAACTCATGAAATGCTAATGGATTTTTAATATATTTTAATGTTTAATAGTAGTGTTGGCGTTTTTCTTCTTGCCGATGCCAGCGAGGGATGCTACCTTGATAGGGGAGGCGATGGCGGACTGTGACTAGAAGCGCATTATCCTACGATCTTTTCTTCAATCGAGAGACCAGTTGGCTGGAATTCAACCGGCGGGTGTTGCATGAAGCGTTGGACGCCTCGAATCCCCTCCTCGAACGCGCCAAATTCATCGCTATTTTCAGCAATAATCTCGACGAGTTTTTCATGAAGCGCGTCGGCGGCTTGAAAAGGCAGATTGAGGGCGGCGTTACGAAAAAAACCATCGACGGCAGGACGCCGAAAGAACAGCTTCAAGCCATCCGCCCTATCGTAATGGAAATGGTTGAATGCCAGCGTAAATGTCTCGTCGACGATATCATACCCGCCTTGCGCAAAGAGGGCGTTTCCATTCTCAACTACTCCGAACTTAGCCGGCACGAAAAAAAGCATGTCGATCATTATTTCCAGAAAGCCGTCTTTCCCATTCTAACGCCGCTAGGGGTCGGTCCGGGCCAGCCTTTTCCTTTCTTAAGCAACCTGTCCGTTTCCCTCGCCGTCCGCGTCCGCAAGCCCAATTCCAAAACGGAATGTTTTGCGCGTCTTAAGGTTCCCCAAAACCGTCCTCGTTGGGTTGCTACGGGGGAACCGAATACTTTCGTTCCTCTCGAGCAATTGATTCAAGCCAATTTGGACAATCTTTTTCCCGGCATGGAGATTCTGGAAAGCCGTTCTTTCCGCGTAACCCGCAACGCCGATATCGAGCGCAACGAGGAAGAAGCGGAAGACCTGCTGGAATTGATCGAAGAAGAACTCCGCTATCGCAAATCCGCTCCCGTCGTGCGGTTGGAGATCGAGCAAACCGCATCGTCCGGCATCCTGGATTGGCTTATGGGCGAACTGGGCCTGGGCGATGACGACGTCTACAAACTGAACGGTCCCTTGAATCTTGTCGATTTGATGAGCCTCGGCTCTCTCGATTTTCCCCAACTGAAAGCGGCGTCCTGGTCTCCCATCACTCCCCGAAAAATCAAGGAACTCGACAAGGACGAGGAAACGCGCAGCCTCTTTCAATTGATGAAGGAAGGAGACATTCTTCTTTACCACCCTTACGAATCTTTTTCTACGAGCGTCGTCCGTTTTCTCCAGGAAGCCGCGACCGATTCCCAGGTCTTGGCGATCAAGCAAACCCTCTACCGAACCGCCGACAATTCCCCTATCATCGCCGCCCTCGTAGAAGCCGCCCAGAACGGCAAACAAGTAGCCGTGTTGGTGGAGATCAAAGCCCGCTTCGACGAAGCGCAGAACATCCAGTGGGTCCGCATGTTGGAAAGCGCGGGCGTCCATGTTACTTACGGCTTTCCCGGCATTAAAACTCACTCGAAAACCCTGCTCGTCGTGCGCGAAGAGCCGGATGGCATCCATCGCTATTTTCACATCGGCACTGGCAACTACCATTCCGGCACCGCCAAGCTCTACACCGATCACGGCATCCTCAGCTGCCGCAAAGACATTGGCGAAGATCTGACGGATATGTTCAATTACCTGACGGGACATTCCCAGCAAATCCGTTATCGCAAAATCCTGCTCGCTCCCGTCAACATGCGCGCTCACTTCGTGCGGTTAATCAAACGGGAGATCGAACACCAAAAGAAAAACGGCAATGGACGCATCATTGCCAAGATGAATTCTCTTGAAGATCTGGAAATCATCAAAATTCTTTACCAAGCCTCCAAAGCGGGCGTCCAGATCGATCTCATCGTCCGGGGTTTTTGCTGCCTGCGTCCCGGCTTGCCTAAAATCAGCGAAACCATCCGCATTAGCAGCATCATCGGACGCTTCCTCGAACATTCCCGCGTCTTTTATTTCTACAACGGCGGCAAAGAGCGAATCTTCATTGGCTCGGCGGATTGGATGAGCCGCAACCTCAGCTACCGCGTCGAAGCGGCCGTCGAAGTAGAGGACGAAAATATCCGCAGCCAATTGAAAGAAATTCTGAACATCCACCTTTCCGACAATTGCAAAGCGTGGGACCTGCAAAGCGAGGGAACCTACGTCCAACGCAAACCCGCCGACGGCGAGCTGCCACGCAACAGCCAATCTATGTTCATGGAACGCGCTTCGCGGCTTAACGAGGGGTGATTTTTGAAAAACTCTTGGGCGTTATGGAACGATTATTTTACGATATCTGCATCCTCAAGACGATTGCAAGCAGATGTTGCGATAGCCTATACGCAGAGAGGAAAAAATGAGAACCACTATCGTCATTGACGATTATCTAATGGAATCCGTCCTCAAAGCATCCGGCTTAAAAACGAAAAAAGAGGCCGTCGAAGCAGGGCTTAAGTTATTGCTTCAAATGAAAAACCAGTCCAAAATTTAAAAGTTTCGCGGTAAACTTGCGTGGACGGGCAATCTTGAAGAGATACGGTTGGACGATCTCGCGAGAGAAAAATATGTCCACGAGGCGATTGAACACGGGTTGGCTAACAGTAAAGAGAGCAGGACAAAGGATGTGAAAGAGGTTCGCGCAAAATATGGACTGCCAGAATTAGAGTTCATTGGACAGAAGCGTCTCTGACTCATCTTAAGGATATCCATAACTATAGAGCCTCTTGCAAAAACTCTATAATTCCTCCCCCAAGCCTCTGATCTTTACCCACAAGTCGGAGTGCTAGAATAAGGATAACTATCATATGGGTTGAGGAGAAGATGATGAAGAGAAGAAAGAATACCAACGGAATCCCCCAAAAAGCGGCAAGGAGGAGTAAACCGGAGAAGCGATAAAAGAAGTCCAGGAAACGAAGAAGAATTCTTGTGGAAAGAACAGCAAGAATTCAGCCGGTCGAGAAGATGGTGGAGAAGGTATACGGCGCGATTCAATTGGGGGATCCGAGACGAAAGCGCCGTTTACTGCAAGTCGCCATCGAATGCGTGAAACATCCGGGAGCGAGTTTTGGACAAATCTACGGGAAAGGAAAGGAGATCAAAGGGGCGTACCGGTTGATCGAGAACAAACAGGTGAAGAGTTCGGATTTGTTGCAGCCGTTGGAGAGAGCGGGAGGCGAAGCCTGCGCCGGTCGAGAAAAGATTTACGCCGTGCAGGACACGACGGAATTGGATTTCAGCCATCGGGAGGCGATAGCCGGATTGGGGCCAATCCATACCAGCAAGAATCCCGGCCAAGGGATGTTTTTGCACAGCACGCTCGCCGTGGATGAAGAGGGAACGCCGCTGGGCTTTTTGGGACTGCAAACGTGGACGCGCGATGCGGCGGAGATGGGAAAGCGAGAGAAGCGGCGGAAGAGGCCCATCGAAGAGAAAGAGAGCCATAAGTGGCTGGAAGGGATGGAGGGAGCGCAACGAATCTTGGAGAGCCTCCCCCGCGAAGACCGCCCTCCCTATGTCATCCATGTCATGGACCGGGAAGGCGATATCTTCGAAGTGTTCGAGAGCGCCTATCGGTTAGGGTGCGGGGTAGTGGTGCGCGCCGCCTGGGACCGGAACGTGGAGGGGGAAGAGAAGCATTTGTGGGAGGCCATGAAAAGCCGTCCGGCGGGGGGAGAATGGACCCTGCCGATTGCCGCCAAACCCGGGCAGGCGGCGCGAACGGCGCGCGTGGAAATTCGTTGGGGCCGGGTCATCTTGAAACCGCCCCGACCCCGAAGCCAAGGGAAAGCGCCCATCGCCGTCTACGCCGTGTGGGTAATCGAACCGAATCCGCCGAAAGGGGCGACGCCGGTGGAATGGATGCTGCTGACCACGGAACCAGCGGCGCATCTGGAAGAAGCGATGGAGATCGTCGAGATTTATCGGCGCCGATGGAGGGTGGAGGATTTGCACTTGATCCTGAAGAGCGGCTGCCGCATAGAGAAAGGCCAATACAATAGCCGCGAAGCGATCGAAAAGGTGCTGGCGCTGTATCTGCTCAGCGCCCTACGGATTCTGATCCTGCGCTACCTGGCGGAGACGCAGCCAGAGAGTGCGGCGGATCTAGTCCTCAATGAGGTGGAACAAAAATCGTTGCGGATTTACGTTCGCCATCAATTTGGGCAGGAAATCGTGGAAAAGATGACGGTGTACCTTGTTCGGTATTGGATTGGACGAATAGGAGGTCACTTGGGAAGGAAGCGAGACGGTCAGCCCGGGGTTCGAACCCTATGGCGTGGGTGGAGAGATTTTGAATTGATCGTCTCAATGTATATCGCCCTTACTCCCCTCTAAACTTGTGGGTAAAGATCAGCCCAAGCCTGGGGGAGGTTCAGGAGAGGGGGTTGCCTTAAGTCTAACAAAATCAACCCCCCTCTAACTCCCCCCAAGCTTGGGGGGAGAATTGAAAAGAAAATTAAACCATTTTTGCAAGAACCTCAAATGTAATGGTGATATATTCAATCAAATATAGAGGAGACCAGTATGGAATTTTATTTTCAACGTTCTTATCGCGGACCAG
>JBFMBP010000121.1:0-24115 GCA_040755155.1 Candidatus Omnitrophota bacterium
AAATACTCGCATTTAGTTAGAATGGCGCAGGCGAGATGCAACGAATCGATTTTTTGCAAACCCATCTGATTTATAGAAATTGCCCTATCAATCACCTCTTTTGTCTCGTGAATATTACTTATTGCATATTTTTTCCATTCGCCGATTTGATTTTTTCGTTCATGAAAGGGATTTTTACTGTTCACATAATCTAAAATATACGACCAACCTAAATTTAAATTGCCAGCCCGAATTTCTTCTTGAATTTTCAATTTTGCTTCGGACTCGAGTCTGATTCTGATATGAGATTGGTCATCGAATGGCCGATTAAAACAGCAATTATCCAAATATATTTTCATTAATCCTTTATCCCTTGTTCATGCAATATTCTTTACTTGACGCTTTATGAATAGACTTCTTCGCGGTTTACTCCGCCTTGATTATCTTCTCCCTTTATGAACGAAGGTTCATAGATTAAGATGTTATTTAAATTACTCCATTATTTTACCCGAAAAAACTTCCCTTTACGGCAATTCGGCGGCGCTGTCGTCCGAGAGGATGAGTTTATACGATTTCGGTTTGCGCTCCGATTTGGAGATGCGGACGTTGCGTCCGAAGATGCTGTTGTCGATGCGTCGCTCCACGTTGCAAATTCCGCAATTCTCCATCACCACGCTGTATTCGATCTCGCAATTCTCCAGGACGGAGCCGTTGCCGATGGCCGTGAAACTGCCGACGAACGAATCGCGGATCGTGCAATTCTTCCCGATCATCACTGGGCCGCGCAGGGTGCTTTTTTCGATGCGCGTTCCCTTTCCGATCGCTACTTCGCCCCGGATGTCGGAATCGGGATCGATGCTGCCCTGGTTGTCCGTTTTCAAATCCTGAAGCACTAACCTATTGGCTTCGATCATGTCGTCCGGATTCCCCGCGTCGATCCACCAGCCTCTGAGGATGCAATACTCCACTTGCGCCCCATTGTCGATGATCCCTTGCAAGGCGTCCGTGATTTCCAGCTCGCCCCGCGCAGAGGGTCTCTGTTTGTCGATCGCTTCATGGATGCTGGCGTCCAAAATGTAAATGCCGATGGCGGCCAGATCGGAGGGTGGATCTTTGGGCTTTTCTATCAACCGGACGACTCGGTCGTCTCTAACTACGGCGATGCCGTAGAGTTGTGGTTTATCCGTCTTGGAGAGATATAAAACCGCATTGCTCTTATTTTCTTTGAAGCGCCTGACGCCTTCTTCCAATCCCTCTTGAAGCAGATTGTCGCCCAGGTACATCACAAAGGGCGAATCTCCTAAAAAATCCTGAGAAACCTTGATCGTATGCGCGATGCCCAGCGGTTCGTCCTGTTGGATATAGGAAATTTTCACTCCGAATTCTTTGCCGTCGTGGAGCACTTGCTGCATATCCTTGGTATTGTCGCTGACGACGATGCCGATCTCTTCGATGCCGACTTTTTTGATTTTTTCGATGGCGTATTGCACCAACGGCTTATTGGCGATAGGTATTAAGGGCTTGGAGTTGGTGAAGGTTAATGGCCGCAGACGTTTGCCTCTGCCTGCGCATGGAATAATGGCTTTCATGATGCGTCCCCCTGCCAATGTTAAGTAATCCGGATGCAGTGAGCATCATGCAAAATTCCTTTATTCCTCCCCCATGCTTGGGGGAGGTTAGGAGGGGGTTGTTTAAAGTCAAACAAAATCAACCCCCCTCTAGCTCCCCCCAAACTTGGGGGGAGAATATAAAACGGATTTTATCAATTTTGCATGAGCTTCAGTTGATTTCCGGTTGCATCTTAGAAAAAAACGATGGCGGCGGGAAGGGGCGTTCTCTGCGCCGCCGCTACTCTTCTTTCTCTTCATCGGGAATCGGCGTTTTTTCCGGTATGGCGATGGTTCCCGTCTTCCAAAATTCCTCCGCGAATCCGCGGGCGCGTTGCAACAGCCATTCCCGGTTATTGAGACTGGGATCGTCAATGATCTCCTCCAGCAATTGATCGAGGATGATGGAAAAAACCGGTCCCGGCGTAAGCCCCATCTGAATCAAATCGTGTCCCGATATGGCCAAATCCCGCACCGTCAGCGCATCTTCCGCCCGGTCGATAGCTCGTACCGTCCGTACGAAGTGAAAAATTCCCTTTTCGTAGCCGTCAGCGTTGAATTGGTTTCCCTTGCGGTCGGCCATGCGCATCCGCAAGAATCCATCCACATTCTCTCGCCCCAACTTGCGTAGAAACCGCCGCGCCGCTGGTTGCGACAGGTCCGGTTTCAGGTTGTACATGTGGTTTTCCACAATGGCGGACGTTGTCTCTATTTCATTGTTGGAAAAGCGCAGGCGGCGCATGATTCGCTTCGTCATTTTCTTGCTGAGGTACTGATGGCCGTAAAAAACGTAATCCCCCTTGAATGGCTGATATTGCTTGGCCTGCACTTTCCCCAAATCGTGCATTAGCGTCGCGAAGCGATCAAGGGGATAATCCGGCGGCAAGGCATCTACTGAGAGCAAAATGTGCATGGCCACGTCATGGGAGTGGAACCGGTTCTGCCTCACGCCGAATCCCGCCTCCAATTCCGGCAGGATATAGCGCAGCAATCCGCATTGATGCATTAGAATGAAGCCATGCGACGGCTTGTGGTAGGTCAGCATCTTCATCAGTTCGTCACGGATTCTCTCGGCGGAAATTCCGCTGATGAGCGCCGCCGAACGCCGCATCGCCGCGAACGTCTCGCCCTCGATCTCTCCTTCCAATTTGGCCGCGAAGCGCGCCGCCCGCAGCATCCGCAAGTAATCTTCCCGGAAGCGCGTCTCCGGATCGCCTACCGTCCGGATGCGCCGCGCCCGCAAATCCTCCGCGCCGCCGAAAAGATCGAGAATCTTCCCCGTTTCCATATCCAGCGCGAAGGCGTTGACCGTAAAATCCCGCCGCCGCAAATCTTCTTCGATGGAATCGGCGAACTGTACAACTGGATGGCGTCCGTCGGGATATTTTAGATCGTAACGAAACGTTGTAATTTCATATTGCTTATCGTCTATGATAGCGGCCACGGTTCCATGCTCGATCCCGATAGGAGCGGCGGCGATTTTCGCTTTCCGCAACCGCTTTAGCACTTCTTTCGGAGGATGCGGAGTTGCTAAATCCCAATCCCCTCCAGCCGTTTCCCGGATAACCGTCTCTCCTCGTTGTTGCGCGAGTAGAATCGCGTCCCGCAAAATTCCCCCCACAACGAATGTCTTCGCCGGCTTCAGAATCTCGTTTAATTTCACCGGCGGCTCCGGCAGACGCGAGAGGTCGAATTCGAACATATTAAACTTTCCTCATGAAGAAGCCGATAACGATTACGCAGCCGTTAATCGGCTATTTCTTCATTTTTATGTTATGATGAAGCATCCTGTACGTTATTAAAGATAAATCCATCCATGCTGGGACGCCAAAGGGCATTGCATCGTTTTCCCCCGCCAGCCTATCCAGCGGATGGCAATTTATAAATATTTTTCTTTACATAAAAACGGCGTTGGAATAGCGCCTTGGCGAAAAAATTGTGTTGAAAGTTCTTCTACGTGATATGATATTTGTTGAATGCCGATAATGAAATTCTTTGGCATTTACGTAGTAATAGAATAGAATGCCCTTTTTCAATTCGACATAGAGTCAATCTCATTTACGGGAGGCTATTATGCGACCAATTGCCACAAAACGTTACACGCAAACTATTGGTCTTTGGTTTCTTGCCGCCGGTCTTTTAGGCTTTTTCCTGAGCGGATGCGCAACATCTTCCCGCCATAGCGCAAACGAGACGATGAAATCCGGCGCGTTCTCCTCCGGCATAGCCCGTACAAATTCAGGAATTGCGAAACAGCCTATTATCAAAAAACCCTTGTTGCCTCTCGGAATCGGCGGAAGTTTCAACCTTTACGCTTCCGACGCCGCCGACGACTTATCGGCGTTTTATAATAACGTAATCCGGCCAGTCCGCAGCGGGAAAATTTTTAAGCGCCAACCCTACGAAATGGATTACGGCATACTCCCATCGGGGAGCGAAGGAACGAGTACCAGAAACGATCAAAATAAAATAACCATCAAATCCAATTACCAATTCAAAATCGGCATGAGCCGCAAATTCCATAATTTCGGCGATTTTCTCAAAGCCGATTTCTGGCTGGCTCGGGGCGCCTATTCGCCGTCTTACGTCTCGCCCGTTATAGTAGATCAAGTCGATCCCTTCGCTTTGAGCGTTTGCGAAGAAGAGGATTTTTCGCTCGATCAACTCACGCCCTCTTCGATCGATATCGGCCAAATCATTGAGGATCGTTGGAACTTATTCGATCAATAAATCGCTTTTGCCGCTTCTGCGCCGCTCCGCGTTTCAATCTTGCGGGGCGGCGTTTACGTTCTTTTCCCCAACCAGAGACTTGCTTACGTTCAAGTAAAATCCATTATATAATTTCATTTTCTGCGTATCCTCCCGCCGGGGATGAACCGCATTCGTCAACAGAATCGCCGCCGCCTTATGCTCCGGATCGATGCAGATCATCGTTCCCGTAAAGCCCGAATGGCCGAATGCTTTGACGGAGGGCAGCCCGCCCATATCGCCGATGGTGACGGCGTCGTCCATCCCCCACCATCCCAACAATTGCTTGCGCGTTTGCAGGAAGCCAGATCCTTTTTTCATCGCTTCGTCCGTAATCTGCGGCGTCAACATCGTCTCGATGGTTTTTTCGGATAAAATCCTTACGCCCTTGAATTCACCCTTATTGAGAAGCATCTGCGCGAAAACGGCCAGATCGTTCACGGTAGAAAACAGTCCCGCATGTCCCGAAACGCCGCCCAAAGAGCGGGCGTTCTCGTCATGGACGATTCCCCGCAGCGCGCGGTTGCGCAAGGGATCGTATTCCGTAGGCGCCGAGTACAGACGTTCGCGCTTCCAGGGCAGATACGTCGTATCCTTCATTCCCAACGGCTCGAATATGTTCTTTTTTGCATACCGATCCAAACGCTCGCCGGATACGACTTCCACCAGCCGCCCCAACGTGATGAAACCCAAATCGCTGTATATCCGCTTCTCGCCGGGCTTGTAAACCAAGTCGACGTCTTCGTAAATCATCTGGAATACTTCTTCCCGGTTGACGCAATCCAAGTAAAAAGGAAACCAAGCGGGCAGGCCGGAAGTATGGGTTAAGAGATGCCGTACGGCGATCTTCTCCTTGCCCCGCGCTCCGAATTCGGGAATATAGGCGCAAACCGGCTTGTCGAGTTCGATCTTACCTCTCTCCAGTAGAATCATCATCGACGTCGTCGTAGCGATCATCTTGGTAACGGAAGCCAAATCGAACAGCGTCGATTCCAGCATTGGCTCTGGAATGGGCGTATACGTAATTTGTCCCGTCTCCGCCGAGCGATAGATTATGTTACTCTGCATGTTTCCCAAGGCCCGCCGCGCTACGAAACTGCCATCCTTGATAATTGCCCCCACCGCTCCCGGCGCGCCCTTGGCTTGGATGACTTTATCGACTTCGTCGAAGGCTTTATTGATGAATTCGATATCCATGCCCGCGTCCCACGCCGTTGTCCAAGGCAGAGGATCCGCCTCTTGTCCCCCGGCGTTCGCGACGAATAGAGACAAAAAGAAAAAGGGGCAATAGAAAAGATAACGCATCATTTCACCTCGCTAGTATGGCGTTGGTTCATCACCCATTCGACGCCGTACGCCGTCAGTATGGCGGCGGCGGTTCCGGCGGGGATGAACCACGTAAAGGGATAACCGCAATACGATAAGAATAACACCACAATCAATCCCCCAAACATGCCGCTAATGATCGCATTTTGCTGGCGCAAGGGAGTAAAAATGCCCAGAAGAAAAGCCGCCAACAGGCTGCCGGACGTATAACTGGGAATGCTCAAACCCGTTTCCAGGATATTTTGCGAACCGCTGGCTAGGATAGCAATTACGATCAGGATCACTGTCCATATTAAAGTGAATATTCGCGATATTCGCACCAACTGCGCGCTATCCAACTGTTTCGAGCGCCAGGCCAATATGAAATCGTTAACCGAGGTGGAAGAAAGCGAATTGAGCGCCGACGCCGTGCTGGACAGGGCGGCAGAGAGAATGGCGGCGATCACCAGAGCCGACGCTTCCGGACGCATGTTTTTCACGGAGAAATAAGGCAGCAGCTGGTTGGCGTTTTCCAGGTCTGGCGGCAGCGTTCCGTAAAAGGCGAACAGCATCACGCCAATGAAAAGAAAAAATAGAAATTGGAAAAAAACGAAAATGCCGCTGCCGACGATGGCCGTCTGGGCGCTGCGCAGATTGCGGCAGGCCAACAGCCGCTGCACGATATCCTGATCGGCGCCATGCGACGACAGGCTGAGGCACGTTCCCCACAATACGCCGATGAACAGCGAATAATTGCCGGATGGATTCCAATCCCAATGGATGAACGTGAATTTATGATTCGCAACTCCTGCGGCGATAATCTGGCTCCATCCGCCTGGAACCAAGTGCAGAAGATAAAAGAAAGCGACGATCCCGCCCGCAATCATGACGACAAGCTGTAAAACTTCCGTCCAGATGACGGCGGAAATGCCGCCCATATAGGAGTAAATCAACGAAACGATACCCGTAACGATTATGGCCGAGGTCAGATCGATTTTCAAAATCACCGAAATCACCAGCGCCGCTGCAAAGTGGCGCACGCCCGCCGCCAGCGATCGCGTAACGAAGAAAAAAAGACCCGTCGTCTTCTGCGCGCGCTTGCCAAACCGCAGGCCGATGAATTCGTAGATCGTTACGATCTCGCGTTCGAAAAATTTGGGCAGAAAATAGAGCGCCAGAATGATGCGGGCGACGATATAGCCGAACGCCGCTTGCAAAAACGAAAAGTCGCCCCCCTCGGCGAAGGTCATGGCGGGCGCGCCCAAAAACGTTACGGCGCTGGTTTCCGTCGCCACCACCGCCGCCATCGCCGCCCAAGCGGGCATAGTGCGCCCCGCCAGAAAAAACTCAGACAGCGAATCCTGTTTGCGCGAGCATAAAGCGCCGATAAAAACCAGCGCTGCGAAGTAGAGAATCAATATAAAGTACGCGATTGGTTCCATAATTCTCCCGTTCCATTGATCTCCCGCCGGATTTCATAATATGGTTAACGACGAATGATGCAAGCTCGTTAACTGTAGTTCAAGATGAATACGTAAAAATAATTCATAGACGATCTTACTCTTTCTTCCAAGAAGTTATTTCCTTTCATATATCGAGATGCGCTATAATTACAACGGAATTTGTTTGATTATTATTGCTAGAGACGCAAGCCGAGGTTCTACGATGACAAAAGACGAACTGCTTTCTCGCATAGCCGTCAATCCTCTCGTTTGTTTTGGAAAACCTTGCATCCGAGGCCGCAGAATATGGGTTTCGTTGGTGCTGGATCTTCTAGCCGATGGCATGACGAACGAGGAACTTATGCGGGAATATGAGATAACCGAAGAAGACATCCGCGCCTGTCTTGCTTACGGCGCAGAAATGTCGCGCGAGCGGTATGTTCCCATTTCTATGGAAGCGGATTGATGAGATTGAAATTGGATGAAAATCTTGGGGCTTCAGCGGCTAAGTTTTTTCGCGATGCTGGTCATGACGTAGAAACCGTTCGCGCCGAAGGATTGGCGGGCGCAGAAGATCGGCGCATCATTTCGGTTTGCCGGGTTGAAAAGCGTTGTCTCGTCACTCTCGATATGGATTTCAGCAATCCTCTGGTTTTCGATCCGACGAAATATTGCGGCATCGCCGTCTTGCGTCTTTCCACCCGCCCAACATGGAATGATATAAAGGCCGCTTGCTGTTGCTTGATTCGCGGATTTTCTCTTCAGGACATTCAAGGTAAATTGTGGATCGTTCACCATGACCGAATTCGCGAATATGCGCCGGATTAATTTAGCGGACGATGTCTTGCCGTTAGGACCGTTAATCGCACCGAAAAGCAAAACGGATCGGTCGATAAATTTGTGTTATCTTTTGCTCTCCCGCCGAATGCCATAATAAAGTTGCCGTTTGTTGCGGCGATTCGTCTATCGTGGAATGTGGAGAATGTTATAGCAATGTCCGTAGACTATACCCTGTTTGATGGTTGCCGCCAACTCCGCCAGGCCGCGGGCCGCCAGCCTCTTCTCGGAATCGGCCTCATGTCGGGCACATCTATAGACGCCGTGGACGCCGCCGTGGTTCGCTTCGCTCCTTGCGGCGATCTTCCCATAACATTAATGGGTTATGTAGAAAAGGAAATTCCGCCCGAATGGCGCGAGCGCATTCTTCTCGCCATGAATCCAACGAAATCGTCAACACCTTTGGTCTGCCAGTTGAATATGGAATTGGGAAAACTCTTCGCCGAGGCGGCGTTGGAAGCGGCGCGGCGGGCGGGCGTTTCTATGCAGGATGTCGATTTCATCGGCTCCCACGGCCAGACCATTTATCATATCCCCCGCGCCGATCCCGCCCGCGATTGGCGCACGCCCTCTACGCTGCAAATCGCCGATCCTTGCGTCATCGCCGAACGAACCGGCGTTCTCACCGTCGGCGATTTTCGTGTGCGGGATATGGTCGCGGGTGGCGTGGGCGCGCCGCTCATCCCCTTCGCGGACGCTTTTCTCTTCGCGCATCCCGATGAAGACCGGCTCTGCCAGAATATCGGCGGCATCGCCAACTGTACGCTATTGCGGCGCGATGGAATCCTTCTCGCCTTCGATTCCGGTCCCGGCAATATGATTATGGACGCCTTAATACGCCGCAGCGGCAGCGGCCAGCATTTCGACGCCGATGGCGCGTTAGCCCGCCAAGGGCGGGTCATCCCTGCGCTGCTGCAGGCGGCGCTTACGCATCCCTATTTCGCCATCCAGCCGCCGAAAGCGACTGGCCATGAGCTCTTCGGCGAAGCTTTCGTCGATTGGTTCGTTGAGCAATCGCCCCAAGCGCTGTTAACGGATCGCCTCGCCACCGCCTGCGAACTCACCGCCCAATCCATCGCCCGCGCCTATCGCGATTTCGTCTATCTCCTCTCCCAACCCAAGCAGGTCATCGTCAGCGGCGGCGGCGCCAAGAATCCCTTCCTCCTGCAAAAGCTGCAAGCGGCCGCTCCCGAACTGCAATGGCGCGCCATCGACGAATTCGGCCTGCCCGCTGACGCCAAAGAAGCCGCAGGCTTCGCCATCCTCGCCTTCGCGACGCTGCACAACATCCCCGCCAACGTCCCATCCGCCACTGGAGCGCATAGCCCCGTTATCCTCGGTAAAATCGCCCCCGGCGGGAAACGGATGAAGTTTCATTTCGGATAATAATGGCGTTGTAGAATATCCTGATTCTAACATTAAGAGTGAAGTCAAGGGCAGAAAAAGTCTTGCCTTTTCCGCCTACCCCTATCTACTCAACCGGCGTAATTCGTAGTATGCTTTTATCGAGGAGAGAGAACAATGCAAACAAAAGAGACTGTCAGAGACTTGCTTGACCGCTTATCCGACGATTGCAGTATGGATGATGTGCTTTATCATCTTTACGTAATGCAATCCGTCGCGAAAGGCCAAGCCGACTCCCAAGCGGGCCGGACCATATCGCATGAGGAAGTCGCCCAAGCGCTGCGTCGAAAATGGCTCGCCGAAGCAAAATAGTAATTTGGACGCGGCAAGGCTGCGATAACCTTGACGCCGCCGTTGAGTTCATGGCGCAAGATTCGTTGACGGCCGCCCAAAATCTCCTGGAAAACGCGCTTGCCTCCGCCTCGTCGCTTTCGGTTATGAGCGAAAGGGGAAGAATAGTTCCCGAATTTTAACAACCATCGATTCGCGAGATCTTCGTTCAGAGATATCGGATGATTTACGAAGTTTTTGAAGCGAGAGTTGAGATTCTCGCTTTTATTCACGATGCGAGAGATATCGCGCCATCCAGCAAAACGGAAAGATCGTAATATTATCAACTTTGCCGTTCATTCCAGGATGATAGAATGGCCAGAATCCCTTTATCCTGAGAATCCTGCAAATCCTGGCCATCCTGAGTCTGACAAGCCTTCCCGTCTTTCCCCGTTTTGCGTTGCGAATGAAAACGCTGATAAGACGGAAAAGGCGCATGGCGAAATATCAGATATATCGTATTTGATTCTCCATCTCATCGGCCGCCGCATGATTTAGAATCTGCAAAAGCCTGCGCACAAGTTCATGAATCGGACGGCGAACGGCAATAATGATGCCGTAATGAGAAGAGCCTTGGGTTGCGTATTCTTTCGCTAATGCCTCGAAATGAACGCGATTATGCGTAACGATCGCCTTGCCATGCCGCGCCGCATACGATAATTGATCGGCGTCGGAGGCGCCGCGTTGGTTGGCTTCTTGCGTTGTGAGAACCTGGAATCCCCGGCTGCGCAATAATTCGGCGGCCAGTACGTCAATATCCTCGTCCAGATACAATTCAATGAAAAGGCGGCTCATCGCTACCGGACTAGAGGATCAATCATGTCCTCTGGAATGCGATTTTTTTCGATATAGGCGTTAATCTCGTTTTGGTGATCGCTGTAATAACTCAGCGCATCGAACACTTGAGCCAAAGTCAGATGCGGGAGATGCTGCGGAATCTCTTCGGGAAGGATGCCAAGACGCCACGATTCTACGATCGCCCGGACAGGAGTACGGGTATTCTTTATGATTGGCTCGCCATTCAGAACTTGATCGTCGCTTACTATATAGCAATGTTCGGTCGCTTGGTTCATAGGACTGCTCTTTCGAAACAGAAATAAAAATCGCACCGTCTCAAGAAACAGTATAGAATTCTGTATACGTTTGGCAAGTAGATTAAGCCCCGCCCAACCATGAATGTTTTTCAAATCGGCTTGATAAACGGAAAGGCCGGTCATTCTCGGCAAAATCGTACCCGGCGGGAAAGGAATGCGATTTCATTTTTATAAGGGAAATTAACGATATGCGTCTTTTCGAGGAATTATTCTGGCAATTTCTACGCTTCGGTTATGATCGTCAATGGAGAAAATTATGCGGTAATCGCCGCTACGGACGCGATATAGAGAATGAACGCCTTTGAGCTTTTCGACTCCATAATGGCGCGGATTCAATGCAAGAAGCGCGAGTTCTTCATCCACGCGCCGTTTAGAATCCAGCGCTATTTTCTCGCGGTCTTTCTTAGCGGCGCGGGTGAGTAATAACTCGTAGATCACAACGAACGTTCATCCTGGAGAATGTCTCGGAACGGAATGCGGACCGGATCGGATAAGGCTTCGAGAGCGAGTTGGACGTCGCTTTCGTCATCGATTTCAGGAATCTCGGTGGGTTGAAGCAGGAGAAATTCCATAAAACGCAAAGCGATGGGAAGTTCGGCGTCCGGCAAGCGGTCAACCAGACAGCGAAGACGATCTTTAACTTCAGCAGACGAAGCGGATGGATTCATGAATATAACCTTCCAATAAATTTCCCTCGAACAGCGCGCCCACGCCGTTCGAGCCAGCGATTATAGTATATTCGAAAGCACTGTTTTCTCAATAAATTTTTATTGAAATCGAAAATCCGCCCGCCTTATCTCCGGCCATTTTCTGGAAATAAAAAACTCATGTTGACGCTGGCGTATTGTTGCGATATGCTGCAATATAATAACCTGTATAATTTCGTAGGATGGGTCGCGTTGTTTGACCCATCGATTTCAAGAATCAAGGGGGTAATCATGATTTATAAAAATTTTTCTCAAATAGCCATACTGCTTTTTAGTATTTCATCTAGCTTTGCCCAGAAGCAACTGGCATTTCCCAGCGCTGAAGGGCATGGAAAATATACGGTTGGTGGAAGAGGCGGCAAGGTATGCGAGGTGACGAACCTAAATGATTCTAGCGAAGGCAGCCTACGAGCCGCAGTTGAAGCGGAAGGACCGCGAACCGTTGTGTTTAGGATCTCAGGCACGATAGACTTAAAAAGCAATTTAACGATTCGCAATCCCTATATCACCATAGCCGGACAAACCGCGCCAGGAGATGGGATTTCCATTAAAAGATATCCATTATCGATTGGCGCCGACGAGGCAATCATTCGATATATTCGAGTGCGCTTGGGAGACGAATCGGGCACCGATGCCGATGCCATTTCAAGCCGATATAATAAGAACCTCATTTTAGACCATGTCTCGGCCAGCTGGAGCATTGACGAGGTGATGTCTATTTATCACTGTGAGAACGTAACGGTTCAATGGTGCTTGATCGCCGAAAGTCTATTTCAATCCAACCATGTCAAAGGACATCATGGATTTGGCGGAATATGGGGATGCAACAACAGCACCTACCATCATAACCTTCTGGCGCATCACTCCAGCAGAAATCCTCGTTTCGCTTCGGGATGCGGAAATACGGATTATCGAAATAACGTGTTATATAACTGGGGATATCAAAGTTGCTATGGCGGTGAAAAACAGCAATCGGGGAATCCCCAATTTAATTTCACGAGGATAAATATGGCGGCCAATTATTATAAGCCAGGACCTGCCACGAAAACCGGCGAGGTCTCGCACCGAATAGCAGAGCCTACGGCGCGCAATGGAGCCGCTGATGCTGGCCAATGGTATATTGCCGACAATGTTATAGAGGGTAATGCCGCCGTTTCGGCAAATAATTGGGATGGCGGCGTTCAACCTGCTGATTCAGTACGAATATTTAAGATGAATGAACCGTGGCCATCCATGCCCATTTCTCAGCAAACGGCAGAGGAG
Organism: Candidatus Omnitrophota bacterium; assembly: GCA_040755155.1. Taxonomy (NCBI): domain Bacteria; kingdom Pseudomonadati; phylum Candidatus Omnitrophota; species Candidatus Omnitrophota bacterium. The sequence continues at coordinate 12,717 of JBFMBP010000121.1, forward strand.
GCATATCTCTCGGTTCTTGAAAATGCAGGCGCTACCTTGCCCAAACGCGATGCGGTTGACGCGCGCATTATCGAAGAAGTTCGGAATGGTTTTGCAACCTATGAAGGACCAAATTACAAACAAAATAATACAATGCAAGACGAATCAAGTAAGAGCGGCATCATTGATTCTCAGAATGATGTTGGCGGCTGGCCCGAATTAAAAAGCGCCCCAGCCCCTGCCGACTCCGATCACGATGGGATGTCCGATGATTGGGAAAAGAAGAACAATCTTAATACCAACGATGCTTCCGACGGAAATTGTATTGCTAACGATGGTTACACTATGTTGGAGAAATACCTAAACAGTATTTATTGAGATCATCCGGAACCCTCGCTTGCGCCATTTGCGTGACATGGTAGCGAAAGATATCGGTTCGGAACAACCTCAAACTCCTATTTTTGACGTTTGTCGGTATAGAGATTTTCGACCTTTCCTCGTACGCAACGGCTCTTACGGCAGTGGAAATTGCCGAAAATGGCGCGCTCTTTGGCAACCGCTATCGCGTCATGGTCTCAACTGATAGTAACGGCGTAGTATATGATTTTTCGCGTCGCCGTTGTTTTTTCTGAATCAAGATACCCAGGATGAAAGGATGACAAGGATGCTTTTATCTGAGAACCCTGTGTATCCCGATTCTGACATTAATAGTGTAATCAATGGCCAAAGAAAATGGCGGGCTGCGCTTTGCAGTGAGACCGCACAGCGCAACTGACTTACACCCCTTCCTGCAACCTCGTCAAAAATGATAGCGTATAAAATCATAAAAATGCGATTTGAGATCGTATGAATAGGGGATCGCTATGAATCGCCGTGATTTTATGATTTCAGGAGCCAATCTTAGCCTGTTATCGCAGGCGGATTTTTCTATGCTAACGGCTGCGGCGAACGATTTGTCGCCTATGAAGGGTAGGATTGTGGGAACGCCCGGTTTCATCGATCAAAACAAATTGCGCGGACGCAACCAAAACCGTTCTACCGTCGTTTGCCGCAATGGCGTTGGCGCTGCGAGCCAAACTCTCGCCGCCAGCGCGGGCGTCGATATTTTGCAGGCGGGCGGCAACGCCATCGACGCCGCTGTGGCTATGAGCGCCATGATGAGCGTCGTCGAGCCGATGAGCTGCGGCCCCGGCGGCGATCTCTTCGCCATCGTCTGGAGCGAGAAGGAGCAAAAACTCGCCGGACTCAACGCCAGCGGCCGTTCGCCCTACGCCTGGAATTTGGACGCTGCGAAGAAGGCGGGCTTCACCAGCCAGCTGCCCGTGCTCGGCCCTTTGACCTGGTCGGTTCCCGGCTGCGTCAGCGGCTGGGACGCCTTGCTGCGCCGCTTCGGCAAATTCTCGTTCAAAGAAGTCCTCGCTCCCGCAGTGCAATACGCCTGCGAAGGCTTCGTGGTTTCCGAAATCATCGGCGGCTATTTTTCCGGCGCGGCGGAGGATTTCAAGGATTACCCCAACGCAGCGCAAACCTATCTCACCGACGGCCAGCCGCCGCAATACGGCCAGGTTTTCCGCAATCCCGATCTCGCCGCCACTCTCGAAATTCTCATCCGCGACGGCGCCGACGCTTTCTATAAAGGCGAAATTGCCGAGCGCATCGATCAATATTCTCGCGAGCGCGGCGGAATGCTGCGCCTCGAAGACTTGCGGGATCATACGGCGGAATGGGTGGAGCCGGTTTCGACTTCTTATCGCGGCTACGGCGTTTGGGAAATTCCGCCCAACGGCCAGGGCATCGCCGCGCTGCAAATGCTCAACCTGCTGGAGCCATTCGAAATCGCCTCTCTTCAGCCCAACAGCGCCGAGCATCTGCATCTCTTCATCGAAGCCAAAAAGTTGGCCTTCGAAGACCGCGCCGTCTACTACGCCGATCCCGCCAAGGCGGACGTCCCCATCGCCTGGCTTATTTCCAAAGACTACGCCCGCGAGCGCGTGAAACGTATCGATCCCCGCCGCGCCGCCGTGGATGTACGTCCCGGCGCGCTGGATGGGTCGCAGGACACCATTTACCTCTGCGCCGCCGACGGCGAGGGCAACATGGTCTCCCTGATTCAGAGCATCTATCACGGCTGGGGATCGCGCGAGGTTCCGACCGGTCTCGGCTTCTGCCTGCAAAACCGGGGGCGCAGTTTCAGCCTCGATCCCAACCATCGCAACCGTCTCGAACCGCACAAGCGCCCCTTCCACACCATCATCCCCGGCTTCGTCACCCGCGAGGGACGTCCCCGCTGCGCTTTCGGCGTCATGGGCGGCGATATGCAGCCGCAAGGCCATGTGCAAGTGTTGATGAACATCATCGACTTCGGCCTATCGATCCAACAGGCGGGCGAACAGCCGCGCGTGGAGCATTACGGCAGTTCCAATCCGTGGGGCGGCGGCATGGTTCAGGGCGGAACCATCGGCCTGGAAGCGGGCATCGAACCCGCCGTCATTAAACGCCTGGAAGAGATGGGGCACAAAATCGCCAGCGTGGGAACGGGCATGTACGGCGGCTACCAAGCGATATGGCGCGAAGACGATCCCCTGCGCTACTTCGCAGGTTCCGATCCGCGCAAGGACGGCTGCGCGGCGGGGTATTGAATGGCGTAAAGAAAATGGCGGGCTGCGCTTCGCTTTGAGCCCACCCTACGCAACTCATGGATTCGTCAAGGGCAGAAAAAACCTTGCTCTTGCCGCCGCGGTGAACTTCGGCCAACGCCTTTATAGAATGAATCGGCGGCTAGGTAATGATCGATCCCATTCCGAAAAATCAAGCGAATCGTTTATGGAGATTATTCGCGCGAGAGCATCGACGAATCGATAGTAACTATCGGCGTTCAAATGAAGCGTTGCGCATCCGCAACAGAGATGAACATGATTGCATTCGCCGCATACGCCATCTCCGGAGACAATATCTGGCGAATCTAAAAGTACATGTTCCGCAAACATTCTGTCCACATTGGCAACGATGTTCCCATAACGGATATGGATTTGATCGCATTCCGAACAAAGCCAGATTTTTCCAATGGGATTTTGCGAAAATAATTCGCATCTCATCTTTTTTCTCGTTCCTTTTCCAAAAAAGTCCGCAATCGATCTTCGATAGGTTGCGCAGCCGCCATCGCTTCTACTTTCTTCCGCTGCTATTCCTTCGCATTAAGATGTCTTCGCATCTCGCTGGATGGGGTAGTATTATTTGCTATACAAACAAAAGAATTGCAATTAACCATAAAGTAGTTTGTTAAATCTTTTGTTAAGTATAATAAACATAAAGAAACAAGTCAATCCCTCCCGAACATTTTTTTACGCCGGATCCATGAGCGTATCGAGAGTAAAATCGGCTTTGTTTTCGAATCGCGTTTTGGGATTTATAGTTGCATAGGGTAGGCTTAAAGCGAAGTGCAGCCCGCCAACCACGCGAGAAATCCTTTTTCGCCGCCAATCATGTATAAATCCGCCCCCCCTTTACGCACTGCATTCCACTATGAAAGAATAAACAAAACCACCTATCGATCCGTTCTCGGCAGACGGCTGCGAACGATTACAATTACGTTGGGAGCAAAAACAATGATAGAAAAATGCGCGATGACGATTTCAAGACGGCGGTTTTTAGGAACCGCCGCGGCGGCCGCTTCTCCAATTTTGTTGAGAAGCGTTGCGGCGCGGGCGGCGGATAAGCCCAACTCCGATTTCAACGGCGTGCAGATTGGAGTTATTACCTACAGTTACCGCAGCCTGCCCGGCTCGGCGCAGGATCTGCTCAAGTACATTACCCAATGCGGAATCAGCTCGGTCGAGTTGATGGGCGAACCGGCGGAACAATTCGCTGGGATACCATCCTTTCCCGGCCCGGGCGCCCGCCGTGGACAGATGACGGATGAACAAAGAAAAGTCATGCAGCAAAAGCAAGAAGAAATTCGCCAATGGCGCAAGTCGGCGCCGATGGATAAATACCAAGAATTGCGCAAGCTATATAACGACGCGGGCGTCGATATTCATATCGTCAAGTTCGGAAATATCGGCGACGGGAACATGCCGGACGAAGAGATCGATTACTACTTTAACGCGGCCAAAGCCCTCGGCGCCAAAGGAATCACCCGCGAACTTTCAGAAGAGGCGGCCAAGCGGTTGGCGCCATTCGCCGACAAGCATCAAATCGTCATCGGATTTCACAACCATACCCAACTCAAGCCGACGACGTACGACGGATCAATCTTATCTTATAGCAAATATATGGGAATCAATTTCGATGTGGGGCATTACCTCGCCGGAACCAACGAATCGCCCATTGCGTTCCTCCAAAAATATCACGAACGCATCCTCAGCCTTCACATCAAGGATCGCAAACTCAACAACGGTCCCAACACGCCGTTTGGACAGGGGGATACGCCGGTAGCGGCTATTCTTCAGCTGATGAAGAAAGAAAAATGGACGTTCCCCGCCGATATCGAGCTGGAATATGATGTTCCCCAAGGTTCGGACGCCGTGGCTGAAGTAACCCAATGCGTTCAATTTTGCAAGGAAGCGTTGGCGTAAGGATTTTCCAGCGTGAGATTAAACCCGCCCCTCGCGCATGTCCGCGAGGGGCGGGTTGTTTCCATCGCCGACGCAGCGAGTCCCGCTATACTGGTTATTACCAACTAACAATTATGAATAGAAAGGCAATCCCATGAAAAAATATTCCCTTTTAACGATCCTAATCGCCCTATTAACCATCGCCCTCGCCGCCTTCGGCGAAGAGAACCGCGCCGTCCTCCCCATTCGCGGCCTTCATTGCGGAGCGCCGGGCAAAGAGGATTTGCCGTTGTGCCTGAAGTTCATTCGCGAAGCGCTGCCCAAAGAAGGCGTTACGCACCTGGTCATCGAATTCAATTACAGTTATCAATTCGCCTCCCACCCTGAGCTGGCTTCGCCGAACGCTCTCTCCAAAGAAGATGTGAGCAGCATCGTTGAAGCCTGCCGCGAGGCTAAGGTGAAATTGATTCCCCAATTCAACTGCCTCGGCCACCAATCCTGGGCTAAGAATACGTTCTCTCTGTTGACGAAATATCCTGAATTCGACGAAACGCCTGGCAAATACCCCGACAATAAAGACATCTACTGCCGCAGCTATTGCCCGCTTCACCCCAAAGTGCACGAGGTCGTCTTCGCCCTTATCGACGAACTGGCTGACGTCTGCCAAGCGGAGGCTTTTCACGTGGGAATGGATGAAGTCTTCTTGTTGGGCGATGACGATTGCCCCCGCTGTAAAAGCAAGAACAAAGCCGAACTCTTCGCGGGCGAAGTGAAAATCTTGCGCGATCATCTCGCCGAATCCAATCGCGTTCTATGGATGTGGGGCGACCGTTTTCTCGACGGCGAGACGACGGGCGTCGGCGAGTGGGAAGGAAGCAAGAACCAAACCGCTCCCGCCATCGACCTGGTTCCCAAGGACATCGTCATTTGCGATTGGCATTACGAATTCGCCGCCCCCACCGCGCCTTATTTCGCCCTCAAGGGTTTCAACGTCGTCAGTTCCCCCTGGCGCAAGGCGGACGTCGCGCTCGGCCAGTTGGATTTGATCCGCTCCGTGCGCCAAAACGCCAACGAACTCGTCGCCAACCGAATGCAGGGCGTACTGCATACTACCTGGTGCGGCATGTCCAGTTTCGTCAAAGCCTATTATGCGGAAGAAGCCTCCACACGCCGCAACGCCCGCGAAACCGCCGACTGCTTCAAAAAACTCTTCGCCGCCATCCGAGAGGGGAAATAATCGCGTGATTTTCAACTTAATAATTTTATTAAAATGAATGTATAAAAAGAAAGTTGGGATATAATATCTGGTTGACAACATTATACAATATATGACGGAACGGCAAAAAGTCAATTTTGTGTGGTGCGGGCTTCTAGCCTGCACAAGATATACCGCAGGCAAAATGCCTGCACCACAATAGGTAGTCCCCCAATTGCATCATCAATACTTTTTGCCGGATCGTCATCCGTGGCTTTGACGACTGATGGGTCGGCGCAGCCAAATTGATTGTATAGATCAAACTTGATTTGTTCTTCCGGCGTAGCGTAGGCAATAATCTGGGCGCTGCTGCTGGTGATCTGCGGATTGGATATTTCCGGTACCATGCTGTTGATCTTCGTAAACACTCGCCCGTACCCCGTTCCAGATGATCGAGAATAACCAATGCCGGCGTAGACCTTCATGGCGGCGTTATGTTCGCTTCCCGCTCCGCTGCGGTTATTGTCCGCTTCTTCGTGTTGGAAGTGATCTTCTGCGTAGTAGAATCCATGCAGCGTTTTGGTTGTGTCACTCAATTCGTTATAGAGCACCGATGATAACCCCGTCCAATGATCGTCGAAATCCCGCGCGGCGTTGCTGCTGGGGCCGATGACCTGAATCGCCTCGCTATTGGCGTTCTTCATGATATGGCTGGTAATGTCGTTGACCGAAGCGTTGTAAATATTCGTCGAGGAAGCATTATAAAAATCGACGACTCGGCTGCTGGCGCCATATTCCCAATCTGGCGAATCGACATCCGACGAACCGCCATGCTCCTCATGACCTGCAGACCGCCGGGCGGAGAAGTAATAAAGAAAGCGGGTGGGATAAGTTCCATTTCCCGGCGCTTCGACGGCGCAGGTGGAGAGATCGGACGGATTGGCGAGATAGCCGTTGGCGTCCCCTTTGGCGATAACGAGTTCATCCGAATCTGTCAGAGAGACGATGCTCACAGCTGGTTTGACACTCGGAACGTATGCGTTGCTTGACGATTTCTTTTGGATGGAATTGGGATTGACGGGCTGGACATCCACCTTTTCCTCCTACTCGCCAACCACGACCTTGAACGTGCTGCTAATCAGTTTCGCCATGAAGATGGTCCTTCCCGTTGATTCATTCCTATCGGCGATTAGAAAGTTTATGGTTTAGGTATATTTTATCGGTTATCACCACCTAATAATCGATATGGACAACAAAAAGGCGCAGCAGAATAGATATCATGGAATATATCATAAAAAAGGAATTAAATCAACAATAAAACAAAAAATTAATAAAATATTAATAGCCGCGCATAATGAATCAATCGAACGATTGCTGGGATAGGCCATCCGCCATCGTCCCCCCCTTCATTTTTCCCCAAAAGTGAAGATTCCCAAGAAAAAGTCGAAAATAGAGTAGCACGGTAGACGAAAAGGTATATTATCATAGCTGTAATATTCGAGGGAAACCGTATTCATGGACATTCGCGGCAAGAATATTTTGGTCATCGGCGGCGCCGGATTGATCGGCTCGCATGTGGTGGAGGAACTGCTGAAGGAAGACGTGCGCGAGGTCGCCGTCTACGATAATTTCTCGCGCGGCTCGCGGGAAAATCTGGCGCAGGCGTTGAAGGATCCGCGCTGCCGGATTTTCGAACTGGGCGGCGACATTCTGCAGAAAGACATCCTCGGCGAGGCGATCAAATCGCGCGACGCCGTTATCCACCTGGCGGCGCTATGGCTGCTGCACTGCCACGAGTATCCCCAATCGGCTTTCGAAACGAATATCCGGGGAACCTGGAACGTTCTCGACGCCTGCGTCAAGCATGGAGTGAAGCGGCTGATCTATTCCAGTTCCGCCAGCGTCTACGGCGACGCGGTAGAAGAGCCGATGACGGAAGAACATCCCTACAACAATTGGACATTCTACGGGGCTACGAAGATCGCGGGCGAGCACATGTTCAAGGCGTACCATAAACGCTACGGCCTGGAAGGCGTCGGACTACGATACATGAACGTCTACGGCCCCCGGCAGGATTACCACGGCGCCTATACCGCCGTGATGATGAAAATTCTCGACCGCCTCGATTGCGGCGAGCCGCCGGTGGTCTACGGCGACGGCTCCCAATCCTACGATTTTATCTATGTCCGCGACGTCGCCCTCGCCAACGTCTGCGCCCTGAAATCGTCCGTCCCCTTCGGGTTTTACAACGTTGGGCGCGGGATCAAGACCTCCATCAAGGAACTGGCCGAATTGTTAGTGGAATTGACCGATTCCAACTTGGCTGTTCGCTATGTACCCGCCGGACAAACCTTCGTGCAAAACCGCGTCGGCTGTCCCAAGGCGGCGGAGCGCGATCTGGGCTTCTGCTGGAGCGTGGACTTGCGCGAGGGAATGAAAGCGCTGATCGAATGGCGCAAACAGGATTTGGCTAGGAAGGAAAGGCGGTAAAAAAGCGTGCTATTGCCCATCACAAAACCGGTTTTCGACGAAGACGAACTGGAACTTATCGCCCGCACGCTGGAAAGCGGCTGGGTGGCGCAAGGGCCGAACGTGCAAGCGTTCGAAGAGCAATTCCGCCAATTCTGCGGCGCCGCCTGCGCCGTCGCCGCTTCCAGCTGCACCACAGCGCTGCATCTGGGATTGTTGGCGTTGGGCGTTCGCCCGGGCGACGAGGTGCTCGTTCCTAGTTTTACCTATATCGCCACCGCCAACGCCGTGGAATATTGCGGCGCTAAACCGGTGTTTTGCGATATCGATCTGGATACCTTCACCATCGATCCCCGCGATTCGGAACGGCGAATTACGGACAAAACGAAGGGAATCGTTCCCGTTTCGCTGTTCGGCTGGCCGCTCGATTACGCCTGGCTGAAAGACTTGGCGCAGAAACATCGCCTTTGGATTTTAGAAGACGCCGCCTGCGCCTTCGGCGCCCGCCGAAACAACGTCCATGCGGGTACGGAAGCCGACGCCAGCGCTTTTTCCTTTCATCCCCGCAAAGCCATCACTACTGGCGAGGGCGGCATGTTGGTAACCAATAATACCGCCCTCGCGGAAACGGCGCGCTGCCTGCGCAATCATGGCGCGTCGAGATCCGACCTGGAACGCCATATAGATAAAGGCGGTTCGTTGCTGCCCGATTTCAACGTATTGGGATACAATTACCGCATGACGGATATTCAAGGGGCCATCGGCCTGGCGCAAATGAAGAAGGCCGACGCTATCCTCGCCCAACGCCGCCAGGCCGCCGCGCGTTATCATGACCAACTCGCCGAGTTCTCCTGGCTGCGTACGCCGCAGGAAACGGACGGCGCCCAGCACGCCTATCAATCCTACGTCGCGCTGATGTCCCCCGGCGATAAAAGACCGCCGCAACTTTCCGATCTGGACGAATTGAACCGCAAACGCAACCGGATGTTCGCCTCTTTGGAAGAATCGGGCGTCTCCGTCCGCCAAGGCACCCACGCCGTCCACTCGCTGGGATATTATCGCCATAAATACGGTTTAAACGAAATGGATTATCCCCAATCGCTGCTGGCCGACCGGCTAAGCCTGACGCTGCCGCTCTTTTGCGGCATGGAAGAAAAGGAGATCGCTTACGTCGCGGACTGTCTAAAGCGGCTTGAGCGCATTTGATCATGTGCGGAATCGCGGGAATATTCCATCTATCAGGCGAAGCCGCCGAACGGGCGTGCATTCAGCGCATGACGGATTCCCTGGCGCATCGGGGACCCGACGGCGAAGGCGTATATCTCGATGGCAACCTGGCGCTAGGGCATCGGCGCCTGGCGATCATCGATTTGACAACCGCCGCCAGCCAACCCATGTTGAGCGAAGATAAACAAATCGCCGTCGTCTATAACGGAGAGATTTACAATTTCCGCGAATTGCGCCAGGAACTGGAAGCGAAAGGGCATCGCTTCTTCTCCCGCTCCGATACGGAAGTGTTGATTCACGGTTATGAAGAAGAGGGAATCGATTTCGTCCAACGATTGAACGGCATGTTCGCATTCGCCTTGTGGGACGCTTGGACGCGAACCCTTTACTTGGTGCGCGACCGTTATGGAATCAAGCCGCTCTATTGGCGGATAGAAGGAAATACTCTCCTCTTCGCATCTGAAATCAAAGCCATCCTAGCCTATCCCGGCGTGCGGGTGGAAGTCGATCCCGACGCCTTGAACGAGTATTTCACGTTTCAAAACATGATGAACAGTTCGACGTTGTTCAAGGGAATCCACTTGATGACGTCTGCTTCGATTTTCCGCATTCATCAAGGAGATTCAGATTTTCAAACGTCGCGCTTTTGGGATTATAAATTTACAGCCATCGATCTCTTAATGAGCGAGCAGGAAGCGGAAGAAGAGACGGTGCGCCTCTTGCAACAAGCCGTCGTGCGGCAAATGGTTTCCGATGCGCCCATCGGGAGTTATCTGTCCGGCGGCCTGGATTCCGGCTCTATCGTTACCATCGCCTCGAAGAATATCGATTATCTCTCCACGTTCACCTGCGGCTTCCACATGCACGGCGTGGACGGCGTGGAAGCCAAGTACGACGAACGTCGTGAGGCGGAACTGATCGCCAATGCCTGCAAGACGCGGCATTACGAAATGGTGCTTAGTTCCAAGGATATTTCCTGGGTGCTGCCGAAAATCATTTATCACTTGGAAGACCTGCGCATCGGGATGAGCTATCCCCATTATTACATCGCGCAACTGGCTTCGAAATTCGTCAAGGTCTGCCTCTCCGGCAGCGGCGGCGACGAACTCTACGCCGGGTATCCCTGGCGCTATTACCGCATCTTTCACTCTCTTGGCCGTGAGGATTTTTATAGGCAATATTATTCTTTCTGGCAGCGCCTGGTGCAGGAAGAAGAGAAAGAGAGCCTCTTCACATCGGCTCTTTGGAGTAAGGTGCAACGGCGAGACACTTTCGAAACCTTCCGCAACGTCTTCAAACTCAACAATCTCAGCTACGCCACGCCCGAAGACCATATCGCCAACTCCCTCTACTTCGAAAGCAAAACCTTTCTGCAAGGCTTGTTCGTCGTCGGGGACAAATTGACGATGGCGCATGGACTGGAAGAGCGCTTCCCCTTCCTCGACAACGATCTCGTCGCCTTCGCCCAGAAAATTCCCATCCGGTATAAGCTTCGCAACTTGACGGAGATGAAGCGGCTGGACGAAAACGAACTGCGCAAGTTGCGGCGATACTACGTCGAATGCGACGATGGCAAAAACGTCCTGCGGCGGGCGATGAGCCGCATGGTTCCGGAAGAAGTGGCGTTACGCAAAAAGCAGGGATTCAGCTCGCCGGAAGAATCTTGGTATCGCGGCGAAACGATGGGCTACGTGAAGAATCTCCTGCTCGATAAAAAGGCCGCATCGCGAGACTATCTGCAACCGGCTTACGTCCAGCGCATCATCGACGATCACGTCGAAGGCAAAAAAAATTATCGGTTGTTGATCTGGTCCTTTTTATGCTTCGAATGGTGGTGCAAGATTTTTCTGGAAAAACCGATTCCCCAAAACGCTTTCTCTTCCCCCTCTTCTGCGAATCTTCCCCAAATGGATAAATCCTATTGCCTTGCCGCCCTTGGCTAAAGTTAAGGAACAAAAGTTTACGCCGATAACTAT
>JBFMBP010000121.1:24215-37582 GCA_040755155.1 Candidatus Omnitrophota bacterium
AAAACGATCCAGAAAAGGATGGGCAGGAAAATGGTCGATTTCTCAAGGCCTATTCATTTCTCTCGCCCGGAAGTCTTTCAACTTTCCGTCGAAGATTCCTCCCGGTACGAAGGGAAAAGCCATAGCGGCTTGTTTTATTCGCCTCTGCGGAAACAAAAGAACGAGGAAGAGAAAGAAGAGAAGAAACAAAAACCCGCAACCAACGGTCTGATCGACATCGTGGCATAAATATAGTTCGTCTACGTTATGGACTCACTTCTTTCCCGCCCAGGAATCGAAACGCCGCCGCCGCCCCATCGTCGTAAACCAGCTCGAACAGTTCCGGCCGCTTCTTTAACTCCGATATATAATATTGTACGCCTTCATTTTCTTCCGGCAGAAACGTAATAAAGGGCGGATCTGTATCGAAACGGCGATAGATCACGATCAATTCCGCTCCTCGGCGTTTCAGCGTTTCGATCGATTCCGGCGACGGCAATAGATTGAGCGCCGATTCGTCCTTCATGAAGTCGTTCGCCATATATCCCGTCCAACCGTTGATTAGCCGCTTCCAGTGCCAATAGGAAAAGTACATGTAGGACAAATGGTAGCGCAACGGATAGGAGACGACGACGCGCTCCGGACGCTGCGCCAGCCATTGCTCGACTTTGGGAATCCCTTTCCCGATGGGGATGGCCTGCAAAACCAGCGGTTTATTCAAACATTCCAGGCAGGCGATTATAGATAAAGCGTTAATAAGTAACCGCTTCCATCGCTTCTCGGATTCCATCCAATAAGCAACGGCGCCAGCGGCGGCAATAGCGACTCCCGCCGTAACGAGAATGGAAAATCGCGCGGGCGCGCGGATGACGGAAAAACCGGGAATGAATTTATAGAGTAATAAGGCGGGCAGAGGAATGCGCGTCGGCTCCGTCCCGATATGCAGATATGGCCCCAATGACAACACGAAGCCAACCGCCGCCAAGATTACTCCAAATCGCAGCGTCCGCTTATGAATATTATCCTGCCGAAATAGAAGATAGATTCCGAAAGCGAATAGCGTCAATGCGGCAAATCCGGGCAAAAGAAATTCCGGCGGAATCATGCCGGTAATGAATCGTGGAACGCCAAACGCGCTTTCCGTCCACCCATCAAGGAGATTCATGCTGCGCGCTACGAAATAATCGCCGGGCCGGGCGGAAAGATCGACTGTCCATTCGAAAGCGTCTTTGAATTGGTAAGTAAAATGGTTAATCAGATATGGCGCCGCAAAGGGCGCGATAACCAGCAATATAATAATAAGAAGCATCCCTCCAACGGATACAACTCTTCGATACTCCCATCGCCAAAGATCAAGATCGGACGCTATAAGCGCCGCCAACGCAACGGCGGTAAAAACGAAAAGATAGATGGATGTCAGGAATTGAAGGAACAAGCAAAACGCCGCCAAGACGGCGTAACGGTTTTGATGTTTTTTTAAGAATAAAGAGAGAGACAATAACGCCGGAGCGAAGAAGATGGGACTGACTTGATGGGGATGAGGAAGGCGCCCGAAGCGCTCCGGACAACAGGTGAAGAGAATCCCGGCCAGCGCAGCGGCGAGGCGATGGCGCGTCAGCCAATAACAGTAGATATACATGCCAACGCCGGACAGGATGATGGAGCCGAGCTGGATCAGATTTTCCATCAATACCGGATTATGCGTCAGCCAGAGAATCGACGCCGCGAAGGGAACGTATATTATGCGCAGCACGGAAAGCGCCGCTGTGCGGGGATAGGGATAAAAAATATTGGCGTCCCAAAAATGTTCGCCCGGCGTGGACAAGGCGTGAACTTGCCAGAGCGTAGTCCACATGGTGATGAAATTGTCGCCGGGAGCGAACATGCTGTTGGAAGCATGAAGCGCAAGTGGGTAAGTAACGATCAACGGCGCCGCCGCGACGAGTAACAACAAACCGGCGTGTCGCCGCGTTATTTCCCAAAATTGTCCGGTCATATCGCCCGTTCGTCGTTCTTATACCAGTCTGCATTTAGATTGTTGCTTATTAGTTCCCTCGCCCTTTGGGAGAGGGCTAGGGTGAGGGTATAGTAAATCTAATAATATCAACCCTCACCTAACCTCTCCCAATCTTGGGAGAGGGATTTTTAAAAGCGACAAATTCATTGGTGATTAGTATTATACGCTTAAAGGTCGTCCACCGACAATTTATCGGGCGTTTTGCGGGGCAGCAATTTAATTAAGGCGGGAAGGAATACTACGCAGGCAAACCAGCAGGTCGCCGATCCCAACGCCATCAAAATGCCCAGGCTCGCCAACCCTTTATGGGAAGCGAAAATCAAACTGCCGAATCCCGTGATCGTCGTCAGCGTCGTCAAGGTCAACGTGGAGCCGGTCGTGTTGATCGACTTATCCACATTGTAAATTTCCAAATACCGGTGGTAGAAATGAACGGCGTTATCGACTCCGATGCCGATCAGGATGGGAATGGCGAAGAAGTTCGCCAGGTTGAGATGGACGTTGAAGATTCCCATAATCTCCACCAGCCACAATACTCCCAACGCCAATGGCGTCATGACGAGCATTGTTATGGGCAGAGATAAAAAATCAAGGAAGACCAGAACGCCTACGGCGATAAAGGAGTAGGCGCCAATGTTCGTGAAAGCGTCGCGCATCAACCGGCTGGATTCGTAGACCTGGATGGGCGCTCCGGTTACATTGGGATCGATTTTGCGCATTTCGGCGATGAATTCCCGCATGGGTTCGGTTTCCCATATGTTCTTTTTGGGATAAGCCATAATTAAAAAAGAACCTTCTTTCCCGATATACATCGAGCGTAGGCTCTTGGGCAAATCTTCCGGTCCCGGTTCTTTTACGGTTGCTTTCCGCTTTAATGAACGGAGGAGCGCTCGGGGACGTTCCAATAACAATTCGTTAGCGTCTTGCATTCTTGTATCGGCGATAGAGCTGTTTGGAGAGATCAGAGATGCTAGACTTTTCAATTGTTCGAAGAGTTCCTTTTGGGCGGGATCGATAGGATCCGCCGAAGCCTGGCTTTGGGGATCAGTCCCGGCGGCGGCGATTTGTTCCGCAATTTGGGATTGATCTAGGCCGCGCGCTTTCATTTCTTCGATCATTTTGGGATCGATGTTCCCCTGCTTCATTTGCGCCTGCTGGGCTTTCATTTGAGCCACTGAAGAGAATAAACCATCGATTTTTTGCAACAATTCCCGCCTAATCGCGGGATTCGGCCTATACATGGCGGGCGTTGCGTCCTTCACGGCATCAAGCAAAGAAGCGATAGATTGCATCGTCTCTCTTTGGCTGGGCGCAATGCGAGGCAGGACGTCGTCGAGGCTTTCGACTTTCGCCACGATGGGTTTTTTCTTCAGTTCGTCAACTGTTTTCCGCACCGCGTCCATATCGGGCTTGAGAAAGGCGCAATACCAGGTGGAATATTCCGATTCGTTGATCAACTTGTGTTCGTATTTGACGGATTCGAGGCCGTCGGCTTGCAAGTTGAGAATATTGTCGTCAAAGGTTACGAGAAACGCTTTGGGCAGTAAAAAGGCTGTCAGGATCAGACTTATTAACACTAAGATCAAAGGATAACGAGACGTATGGCGCAGCCCGGCGATATGAAGCGGCGCCGGGATCGATTCGCCCTTGCGAACATGCCGGTCGTACGCGATGAGAAAAGCAGGCAATGTAACCAGCATGGCGGTCAGGCATATAATAATTCCTATTCCCGCTACATATCCCAATTCGGCCAATCCCAAAAAATCCGTCATTAATGCCAGAAGAAAAGCAATGGAGGATGTGATGGCGCCGGTGATGATTCCCGGTCCCACATGTTTCAAGGCGGAGGCGATGGCGGCGGAGGGATCGAAGTTCCTTCGCAATTCGTCTTGATAGCGATGCAGAAAATGAATGCCGAAATCGATGCCTAACCCAACAAGCACCAGAGCGAAAACCAATGAGAGCAGATTAAGGTGGCCTAACGTCAACGCTACGAACCCATACGTCCACCCCATGGCTATCAATAACGTCAAAACGCCAAGCATAGGCCGAACCAATTCGCGGAAGAATAGTACGAACAAAACCAGTACGCAAACTAATGCGAGGATGGTGGATTTCGTCATATCCCGGTTGGTCGTAGTCATCTCGTCTGCTTGGAGGACGGGACGTCCCGTCATGCCTGCGACAACATCGGGAAATTCCTGGCTTGTCAACCAAATATCGGCGCGGATGCGTTGCAGGGGCTTATCGATAACGCTGAGCGTGGAATAATCCTTCGACGGCATGACCAGCATCAATATGGATTTTCCCGTAACGATATATTTCTTGCCGTCCTTGAATTGCTCGTCGATGCTGGTTTCCAATTTCGAAAATTCCTTGAAGGGATCGTCGTATTTCCCTTCAAGAACTTGGAGAAAGGTTTTCAAATCGCCGCCCATTATCTCCGATGAATCCGAAGCGGCGGCGCCTGTCAGAGCCGAATCCAGTCCGTCGGATATTTTTTGCAGAATCTCGTCGGCGTTACTCGCGGCGAAGAGATTTTTAATGTTCTGTTCATTGTTCTTTAGTTCTTTGGACAACTGGTTGAGATCGTTTTCCGGAACAAAATAGAGAGCGAATTTTCTGGCCCACGTACTGTCGAAGGAATAAATAATATCCTTAACGTCAGGACTTTGGCTCAAGCGCGCCGCCAGGGCGTCGGCGAAGGCGATGGCGCGGTTTTGTTCCTGCGCTTCGATCAGAATGTACAAATACTCCAAATCGCCGAAACGGCGGATGAAATCCATGTACCGCTTATGATAATCCAACTTTTCCGAAAGCAGTCGATCCTGATCGGTAATCATCTCCATGCGTTCTACGCCGAAATAGCCAGCCGCTGCTGCGGCGGCGAGGGAAAGGATAACGACGCTTCGGGGGTAGCGTGAAACCAGGAAATGAATGAATTGAAAAAGGTAGGCTCTCATCGGCCCCTATTCGCTCAAGTCGTATGAGCTTTTTCGCGGGAAAATAGATGCTGTTTGGCCGCGGCGCCCGCCAGTTGCTTTCCCACCGACCATATGGGACCGGGGAAGCGGCGGCATTCTATAAGGACAGCGTCGAGAGCAGAAACCAAGCGATCCGCTTCTTCTTCCCTCATGACGAACGGAGGCAGTAATTTAACCACTTCCTGATGATGTCCGGCCACTTGCGTCAAAATATTATGCTTATCGTAGAGTTGCATGACCACAGCCTGGGCGAAGAGGCCGTTTTCCACGCTGTGCAATATCGCCCAGGCGGGTTTGAGCAGCAGCGATTTCGGCGGACCGAACTCGACGCCGATCATCAGGCCTTTACCGCGCACTTCCTTGATGAACTCATGCTTCTCTTGCAGTGAAGACAGTCCAGAAAGCAACCGCTCGCCCATCTGCGCCGACCGTTCGATCAAGTTTTCTTCTTCCAGAAGATGGATAGATGCCAAACCCGCAACCATCGCGATTAAATTCTGTCCGAAGGTGGAAGAGTGAACAACGCAGCGGTCCAGACGGCTATAGACTTTTTTATATACGTCATGGGAATATAGAATCGCCCCGATGGGAATCAAGCCGCCGCTGAGCGCCTTGGCGGTTACGAGAATATCCGGTTCCAAATTCCAATGCTGGCAGGCCCACCATTTGCCCGTGCGCCCCAGCCCCGATTGAATCTCGTCCACGATGAAGAACGTCTCCGTCTCGCGGCAGATTCGTTGAATCGCAGGATAAACGGAATCGTCTTTGGGATAGAAGACGCCTTTCCCCCGCACAGGTTCAATGATAACGGCGGCAACGGTATTTGTTTCCAACTCCCGCCGCACGGCCTCAACGTCTTCCATGTCGATTTTCACGCAGCCCGGCAGCAAATCGCCAAAACCTTCCCGAAACGATTCGTCGCCGTTTAAGGCCAGCGATCCCGTGGATAGGCCGTGAAAGGCTCCCTGGCTGAACAAAATTCGCGGACGCTGAGAAGCGGCGCGGGCGAACTTGATGGCGCCTTCCACCGATTCCGTGCCGGAGTTGGTGAAGAAGACATGTTGCAATCGATGGCCGGGCGCAAGAGAAATCAATTTCTTCGCCAAGAGGCCGCTCAGCAGGGCGCAATCCATCTGCGCCAGGTTGGGCAGATCCATATCCAGCGCCTGATGGATGGCTTGACGGATGGCGGGATGATTTCTTCCCATGCCGAATACGCCGTAACCGCTCAGCCCGTCGAAAATTTCGCGCCCGTCCAGCGTCGTGAGATAACACCCCGAACCGCGAACGTATTCGTGTTGGAAGCCGATCATTTCCAACACCCGAGCGAGCATGGGATTGACATGCGCTTCGTGCAGCGCTCGCGCGCCGCCAAGGGAATCGGATAGAATTTCTTTTAAATCGAAAGGCATGGGGAATGACTCCGCCTAAGACACTCTTCAGAAACACCAAAGTAGAAGAGGCTTCCAGCCTCTTGAATGACGAAAGAAAGATCCAAGATGGCTCTTCTACTTTTTTGGTGCAAATTCATGAGAAAACGCCGTAAATAGATACTAAGAAGGGATTTCTCGATTGTGGCGCTTCATGACTTCCCGCCACTCGTTTTCGTTCATCTCTTCCGATTCCTCGATAAGCATTACGGGGATGTCGTCTTTAATAGGATAACGGCGGCGCGTTTTGGGATCGGTGGATACGATCCAGTTCCCATCCTGAACCACGGGAACTTTCGTGAGCGGGCAAGCGAGAATTTCAAGCAATTTTTCGCTGATCGGCATGGAACGATCTCTCCTGTCACAGCAATGGATTGTAATTATCGAAGTAGTAAGTTTATACCATGATGGGAAAAGTTCAAAGTTCCAATGCGTCACTCTAGCCATTCGCCGAGATGTTCCGCCGCGAAAGCGTCGTCGTTGAGATGGGGATAGGCCGCATAGACGCGTTCGATCTCTTCCATCTGTCCCGGCGATAAATCCTCGGTGGGATTGAGCGTCCATCGTCCTTGCATCAAGCCTTGGCGGCGTAATACCTCATGGATGCCCGCAATGCACCCGGCGAATTGATGGGCGGGATCGAAAAAGGCGGCGTTGGCGTCGGAAATTTGCGCCGCCAGCGTCAAAAGTTCTTGCGGGACGGCGCCGCTGGATCGAACGATGGAATGGATGCGTTCCAGTTGTTCCACGGCTTTGCGGGTCCAACAGGCCCAATGCCCCAACAGCCCTCCGGCGATGCGGATTCTTACTTTTTCTCCCCCAACCATGAATTCAAACGCCGTCAATAGATCGACGATTATGCTGTCATCGTTGCCGGTGTAGAGCGCAATATCTCCGCCTCTCCCCGATTCCGCCGCGGCGCGGACAACGTCTAACGTTTGATAGCGGTTGAAAGGCGCGATTTTAATGGCCATCAAGTTGGGAATTTCGCATAATTCTCGCCAGAAGGCGTAATCCAGAATCCGCCCGCCCACGGAAGGCTGTAGATAAAAACCCATGATTGGAATAATTTCCGCCACGGCCCGCGCATGATCGAGCAACTCCAGAACGGAAGCCTCTTTCATTGCGCCCAGGCTCAACAGTCCGATATGATATCCCAACCGCTGCGCCAAGGCCGCTTCTCCAACAGCCTGTTTCGTTTTCCCGCAGATTCCGGCGATGCGAACGATGGATTTGCCAGGATTCTTTGTTTCGAATTCGCGGATAGTCTCTCCCGCCAATTCCAACACCGGCTGCAGGAGTCCAATTTTCGGTTGGCGAATCTCGAACTGCGTCGTATGCACGCCCACGGCGAGGCCGCCGGCGCCCGCGGCGAGATAATACCGCGTCAAAGCCCGCTGCCGCCGTTCGTCCAGACGGCGCTCCGATGTCAGAGCCAGCGGATGGGCGGGAATAACTAGTCCCTGACTCAGCGACTCGGCGATTGGTTCGGGAGGATAAGGGAATGTTGTCATGGGATCGATCCTAATCATAAAGTCTCAATAGTGGGCTACGCTTCGCTTTGAGCCCACCCTACGACCCTACGCCCCTACTCATTCATCAAGGGCAAGTAAACAACCTTGCCCTTGCCACCCCGTCTTTGGGACTTGGGGACTTTGGGACTTGGGGACTTGGGGACAGTAAAATTTGTCTCGCAGTCCCGCAGTCTCCTAGTCTCACAGTCTTTTTTTTACGCTTTAAGACGAATTTCCAACGCAGCGCCGGATGGAATATCCACCGGTTCGGGCAGGCTCAAGATCGCTTTTCCCGCTTCGATGGCGGCGGTCGTTTCCCAACTCTTCGATCCCATCGCCGCTTCCGCTTTCAGCGTATTCTTTCGAGTTTTGGGAGCAGGCAGAGAGACGGTTTGCAGCGTCAGCAAGCCGTACAGAACATTTACTTTCGCCTGCAAGCGGCTGCTTGAGCTTTTTTGTTCGTAGGTTCCCCAACCAGGACCCGCCGACCAGAAGCAAGAGAATTTCTTTTGGTTGATAACGGGAGTGAAGGCGATCCCCTTTTGCGGTGCGGAGAACTGGAAGCCGGACAACGCCGTCAATACCGACCAGCTGGCCATAGCGCGCGCGTAATGGTGGCCGCATTCCACTTCGTTCCAAGGATTGCGCCGCTCGCCATCGTAGCGGTTGCGTACGGCGCGCACGATGTTCAATCCTTCCTCGATGAATCCCTCGTAAATCAAATGGGCGGCGACTTGATATTCGATCCCCGTCCATACTTCATCGGAATAGACAAAAGGCAGCGCCGGGCGGTTTCCCCTCGGCCAGGAACAAAGCAGCAGCCCCGCCTCGTCGCCGAGGGCGTAAATACGCTGCGGATTGTAATGCTCGGTAAACGTCTCCTTGAAATTGGAGCGGTATATTGCCTGGATGGCGCTCTTGACTTTGTCTTCCGGCAAGAGATATCCCAAATCCACGACATGGGCCATCCATTGCCCTAAAAGTTGATCCGAAAGACAGCCGTCGCCGAGTTGATATTTCGTATGCTGATTGGGATCGTAAACCTGGATGAAATATTCGCCGTTCCAGGTCTCCCGCTCCAGACGCACGCGGCCTTTTTCGAATACTTTGCGGTATTCGTCCGCCGCCGCGTCATCGCCAAGAGCGCGGGCCATCTCTTCTCCCGCGCGCAAGGCGGCGAGGTAAATGGCCCCCATCATGGGATTAGAGCCGTAAAATTCGATGTCGTAAGTATTGTGCTGCTGTTCCGTCATGACGCCGGATTTCTCTGGATCCCATTTTTTCCAGGCGTATTCCAAAGCGCGCTTGGCGCCGGGCCACATTTTCTTAAGGAAATCCACATCGCCGGACAATCGCCATTCGCGGTATAGTTTTACGATGCACCCCATCTGTCCATCGGCGGCGGGATGGGGAAAATCCCATTTGGTCAATCCTAATGGAATATGCGTGCGAAACACCATCCGCCCTTCCTCGTCCGTATTGAAGCAGAAATCGGTGTCTCGCATAGTTTGTTCAAGTTTGGGGAAGAGATGGGCGAGAGATTGTTCGTAATTCCATACGTGGGTGCAATTGAGCGGGCAACAGCCGCCATTGTCCGAACAACCCTCGAAAGCGAAAAACTTGCCGTCCTGCGTCCGGAAGCAAGTATTGGTGCGGATAATCGACGCCTGGCTGGAAACGGCGTCGAGAACCTCCTCCGGCAGCGTGCTGGTAAAGAGGGCTTCGTGGAAAAGGCGGGTTTCCTGTTCCAAACGATGCAGGTTGCGGGTTGTATACTCGACGACTTCCCAAGCGTTCTTGAATTGCGAGGCGTAATAATTGCCGACGATCTTGCCCTTTACGGCTTCTTCGCCGTTCCAATAATTTTCCCGGTTGGGAAAATGCCAGGCGATAAGAAAAGGAACCGTCGCGCTCTCGCCGGGCTGAAGCGAAAGAACAGCGCCCAGCGAACACGTATCCGTGTTGTTATTGGGGCTGGGATCGGATGGGTCTATAGGATTCAAGCGGCCATCCTCGGAAAAATCGTTCCAAAACAAACTTTGCGCGTCGAACCAGCCGCCGCGATCCCATCTAGTCGTATAAGTTACGTCTTTGTGCATAGTCGCTAGCGCCATATCTCCATATTTGGGAGAATCGGCGGCGTACTTCTGCGTCGTCATTTTCAAGCCCCGAAACGCCCCGGCGTCGGCGTACTGGTTGAGATTCTTGCCGAAGGAATCCACTCCCGCGATGTTGAGCAGAGACGCCATAACGGTCAGGTCGATTTTCTTGCGGCTTTTGTTCTTCACTTGCCAATAGAAGACGGCAACCGGCAAGCTGGAATCCTTATCGTTATTGGGGATGAAGGGATTGAAGCATTCCAGGGAAACGCTCAATGGCACTTTCTCGTCTTCCAACTCCAAACGGGCGAAAGGATAAGAGCCGAGAAATCGGGCTTTGCGAAAACGCGGCATTCCCGGCAGTTCCCCCCGGTTGAGGCCGAATCCGCCCCGAAATGGCGGCTGGATTTGCGATTCCAAAATATACGCTTTCCCCGGTTCGCCTTCTTCTTTATACCAAAGCCCGAAGAACGTATTTTCCAACGTCCGCCCTTTATGTGGCCGGTTGCAGATTTCCCAATCGCGCAGATTGCCGCGTCCGCCAAGGGAGACGGTTCCCGCCCCAATACCGCCGAGAGGAAATGCGATTTCGGATAAAAACGGTTCTTCGAAAACGCGCCAAACTTGTTTCTCCTTCGTTTTGCGGCGGCGTTCGGAAACTTTAGCATAAGCGCTTTGCCCAAATAAGCCGAAAAAAGGCGCGGCGGACAGCATCTTTAAAACTTCGCGTCTCTGCAATTCCATTTTTTTATCCTCCCCCGTATGCGACGGATTTTGGTCTATTGAAACATACGATACCGCAGAGTTCAACGCTGACAAATCAAAAAGAGCAATAGGAGGATGAGCGGGTGGCAAAGGCATGGCGAAACCTGTCTTTGATCTTTTCTCATTAACGCGGGTAAAACAGGCGTCCCGCCTGTCCACGCCCCGAATGTTTCTACTGTCCCCATTAGACGCCAAACCCTAAGTTTTCCCCGCAACAGATGGCGATCGATCTTGTAGTTTTGACTAAAAAAAGGTAATTTGTGTTGTTCGATCCGCTCAAAAGAGAAGGCCATACGGCCTAGGATCGGAGGAAAGTGCGGGATTCGTCCCATCGTAATATTTTATAAATTTATGTAAAAAGGAGTAATGATTATGGCGCAAGCGTGCTTCCATCCTAGCGTCGAAGGCGCTCAACATGGCGCAAAAGGCCTGGAGGGCTTTCTTGATTTCGCCAAAAAATCCGGCGCGGCGGGCGCTCAACCGTCGAATTTCATGCTGGATGGCAAAAGCGCCGCGGAAATCAAGACGGCTTTCCAATCCCGAGGCTTATCGATCGACGGCATCTCCATGCACTGCCCCTTCTGGGTGCATACTACCGCCTGGACGGGGAGTCCCACCATCCGCCCTTTCATCCCATCCGACGTGGCGAAAAAATCTTCCCAAGAGATCGAACAATGGGCGGAAGATTATTTGCTGAAGAAATTCGATCTCGCCGTGGAATTGGGCGTTAAGATTATTCCAATGTTTTGGGGCGTCGTCTTCGGTTGGGAATTGGCTTCCGGCTATCCATGGGGATTCTGGGCTGGTGGCGATTTCGATTTTCTAAAAGAAGGCAAAGATCGCTTCGTCAAAAAAACGGCCAAGTTGCGCGAACGCGCCAAATCGCTGGGACTCTATTTCGCCCATGAAATCCACCCCGGCACGGCGGCCATGTGCGCCGACGATTTCAATATGCTGGTGGATATCTGCGACGGCGACAACTGCCTGACCGTCAACGTTGATCCCTCCCATTGCTGGGAAGGCGAAAGTTGGGAAACGCGCTTCCTGAAAGTGGCGGATCGCTGCTACGGCTGCCATATCAAGAATCACGTCGTACGTCCCGGCTTCCCCCTGCGCTCCATGCAGCCCAATTGGCCTCTGCGCGGAATGCAATTCACCGACCTGCCCAGCGGCGACATCAATATGTTCCGCTTCGTCGAATTGATGATCCAGATCGGCTATCCCAAGAACTATTGCCGCGCGATGGGAACGCAAACCGCCCCCATGATCGTGGAAGCGGAAAGCGCCCACGTTGATCTCGACGCTTGCAGCGGCGGCGGCATTAAATTCGTCAAAGAAAATCTTTGCTTCTCCGTCGCCTCCGGCTCCTTCGAAGACGGCATGGGAGACAAGGCGTAATTGTCTTGTAAATCTCTTGATCGATTGCAACGGGACGTTTCTTGAACGAAGCGTCCCGTTCTCTATTTTCCATAATTCCGGTTTATGACAATGAAAAAACTCCGTTTAAAAACCACACTGCCGCCGCGTCACGACATCCCCTCGTTTTGGCGCGACGATTCCAAAGGAATCATCTCCCTTCACCTAGGCGAAAATCCCTTTCCCCCCAGCCCGCGCGTCCGCGTCGCCATCGCCAAAGCATCCCAAAACGTTAACCGCTATCCCGATACGAACGCTCTACGGCTGCGGGAAAAGCTGGCGCAATACGCCGGACATGGCCTGGCGATGGAAAATATCATCCTCGGCAACGGTTCGGACGAGCTGATCGACCTGGCGTGTACGGCCTTTGGACGGCAGGGAAAAACCATCGCCGCCTTCGAACCGAGTTTCTTCGTCTACCGCTTCGCCGCCCAACGGCATGGCTTCAAAACGATAGCGTTCCGGCGAGACGGCGATTTTCAACTGCCGCCATTTTCTTCGCTGGCGCCGAAAGAAGCCGTCGCTAAAATTGCGCTCTCCTTCATCGCCAATCCCAATAATCCTACGGGAACATTAACGAATCGGGAAAGAATTATATCTTATATCCAATCCCTGCCCGGCGTTGTCGTCATCGACGAATGCTACTTTGAATTTTGCGGAGAAACGGTAATCGATCTTGTGAAGGATTATCCCAACTTGATCGTATTCCGCAGCCTGTCGAAGAGTTTCGGCTTGTCGGGCTTGCGTCTGGGCTACGCCGCCGCTAGCCGCCCGCTGATCGAATTCATGGAACGGTACGCCATGACCTTTCCCGTCAATGTCTTGGCGCAGGCGGCGGGCTTGGCGGTTTTGGACGATCTTGCATTTTATCAAGAGCGAATCGAAACCTTGATCGAATGGCGGGAGCAAATGCAACAGGAGCTGTCGGCGCTGGGCTTGAAGGTCATCCCCTCGCAGGCCAATTTTTTGCTGACTCTATGGGAAAAGACGCAGATTAATCCCGCCAAGGCGCTGGCGCAAAGGGGCATCCTAGTCTCCGATCAAACCGCCAACGTCAACGCGGGCGTCCCCGTTCTGCGCATCGCCATCGGAACGGAAGAGGAAAACCAACGGCTCATTAAAGCCATAAAAGAAATGATGAATGATGAATGATGAATGATGAA